>JANXUN010000130.1 GCA_025356185.1 Gemmatimonadaceae bacterium | reverse complement strand
ATCGATCCGGGTCAACTGGTTCCTGCATTCGCGTCGTGGTTTGGCGGGCGTACGTATCCGGCGCAAATCGCGCAACTCGATGCAGGATTGTTGGTGGTATTTGCATTTGGCGGACTCTCCATCATTGGCGCGATGCTCGCGGGCTGGAGCTCTGAAAACAAATTTTCTTTGCTAGGCGGACTGCGCGCCGGTTCACAGATGATTTCGTATGAGCTCGTGATGGGCCTCACCATCATGGGACTCATTCTGGTGTATGGCACCGTCGATCTTAGCGTGATTGTCAAACAGCAATCGGGGACGCTATTTGGTGCACTGCCGGCGTGGGGCGTGTTTTATCAACCGTTCGCTGCGATTCTATTCATGGTTGCCGCGATCGCCGAAAACAAACGCATTCCCTTTGACTTGCCCGAAGCCGAATCAGAGCTCGTCGCGGGCTACTACACCGAATACAGCGCCATGAAGATGGGGCTGTTTATGTTCGCCGAGTTTATTCAGATCGCGATTGTCGGGGCATTGTTTACGACCCTGTTTTTGGGCGGGTACAATCTGCCGTATATGAGCGACGCTGGTTTTGCGTTGCCCGGCGGACATCTCGTCGCACTCAGTCATCGCCTGATTGTGCCGCTGCAGTTTGGCGCTTTTCTCGTCAAAGTATTTCTCATGTGCGTGGTGCAGATCCAGATTCGGTGGTCGCTGCCGCGCTTTCGCTATGATCAGATGTTGACGTTCGCGTGGAAACTGTTGCTGCCGCTCTCGCTCGTGAATTTGTGCGTGACGGTGATCTGGACATGGTTGATGCGCGGCGGTGTGCAATGAGTGAGTCGCGTGATCCCGAAACGCCACGAGATGCCAACGCCGCTCGCGTGAAGCCGGCCCGCTACGCGCGAAAACAATATTGGAACGAACCTACGATGACGTTGTGGGAGCGTTCGTATTTGCCCGAGATTGTGCGCGGCTTAGGCATCACGACCGGCATCTTTTTGCGCAACATGGGCAAGTGGATCACCGGACGCAAAGGCGCCGTGACCACCTACTACCCCGAGCAAAAGCGTCCTGACTTCGCGCCCAACAATCGCGGCAAACACATCCTTACGCAGCGCCCTGACGGATCGCCGCAGTGCATTGCGTGCAACATGTGCGCGACGGTGTGTCCCGCCAAAGTCATCGAGATCGAACCAGGGTTTGACGCCAACGATCCGGCGCACCCCAAGTATCCGATCCGTTTCGAAATCGATTACTCGCGCTGCGTCTTTTGCGGACTGTGCATCGAAGCGTGCCCCGAAGACGCCATTCGCATGGAACCAGAAATCCCTGATCTCGTGTCCACCGATCGCTACAACATGTGGCTCACGATGGACGAGATGCTGACGTGGAATCCCAAAAAGGATGTCGCCAAGCCCTATCCGCCCAAACCTGTGCCCCTTGCGTTGAGTGAGAGCGCCAAGCAACAACGGTTGGTTGATCCACGTAGCGCGCGCGGGAGCGACTCATCGACACACTAGTCTTGAGTATGCTCAGCGCGGTCGCGCTCGTCAGCGCCGCGGCCATGCTCGTATTGCGTGAACCCATGCGTGTCGCGCTTGCACTCATCACCACCATGACGGCGCTGGGCGCGATCTACGGATTGCTGGGCGTGCATTTCATCGCCGCGTTCCAAGTGCTGATTTATGTCGGCGCAGTGATGGTGTTCATGGTGTACGTCATCATGCTGCTCGAAGTGCGTGAAGCGCCGGGCAGCCAGCGGTACTCGCGATTCGTTGTGCCAGGCGTTGTGGTCGCGATGCTGCTCGCACTGGTGCTGGGCATCAGTGCGCTGCGCAGCACCGCACTGCCTTCGACGACCGGTGGTGTGCAAGCGTTTGATCTGTCGCACTTTTCCACGACGTTTTTGAGCACGTACTGGCTCGAGTTTGAGCTCACCTCGGTGTTTCTCGTCGCCGCGATCGTTGCAGCGCTCGCGGTCATTCGTGTCAGTCGCAAAGCGCATCGCGAAGCCGTGTCGGCCGCTGTTAACGAACGCGCAGCGGTACAATCAATCAGCGCATCATCGAATGGCGCGATGTCACGGGACGCGTCAGCGAGCAGCGAGTTGTCGCATGGATAGAGTCC
>JANXUN010000087.1 GCA_025356185.1 Gemmatimonadaceae bacterium | reverse complement strand
TACCGTTCCTGCCGACAAGACACACGCGTTGTCCGCGATCTATCGAAAAAGTCGCGCGATCGAGCACCGCAGGTCCACCGAAGGCGATGCTCACGTCTTGAAATCCGATCAGCGCCATCGGTTACACCGCGACGTGTTGTGCAAAGTGCATGTGTCGAAGCGAAGCACGTCTACTCGAGTTCCTTGCCCTGCGTGTCAGGTATTCCCGTCCACGCAATTGCGCTTAACAAATACGCAGCACCGGCCACCGCGAAAGCGATTTGAAATCCGACGGTGGTCGCCAGCTTGCCCACGGTGAACGGCGCGGCGGCGCTGGCGATGCGACCAATGTTGTACGTGAATCCCTGCGATGTTGCGCGGATGGCGGTTGGATAAATCTCGGCTGTCACTGCGCCGAAGCCGCTAAAGAATCCCGTCCCGAAAAACGCGACGAACGGACCAAGCAGCAACAGGATCGTGGGATTGCTCATGGAGCCGTACAGCGGCAGCAACACGCTGGCCATCAATAGGTAGAACACGTACACGCGCTTGCGACTGATGATATCGGTGACGTAGCCGAACGTGATGTAGCCAAACCACATCCCGACCTGCATGAACACCACCAACCACGACATGGTTTGCGTGCTTAAACCGATGCCGCCTTGCGATGCGGGCAGTGACAAGTACGCGGGAACCCAACCGTTCAGTCCCCACCATCCGAACAGCGCACATGCGTTCATGAAGGTGATCACGAGCGTGAGCGGCAGCATCTTGCCGCGAAAAATGTCGGTGGCGCGCATTCGCGTGTGTGTCGGTGCGGTGCCGTCGATTCGTGCACGCTGCAGTGCGCGCCACGTTTCTGGCTCTTCGACACTCCTGCGCAACCAGAGCGTAAAGAACGCCGGCAAAATTCCGACGAAAAACACGGCGCGCCAACCGTATCGCGGCAGCACAAATCCCACGACCATCGCCGCGACGGCAAATCCAATGGCCCACGAGCTTTGCATGAAGCCCAAGGCGCGACCGCGATGTTTCGCTGGCCACGTTTCAGAGACGAGCGCCGCGCCACTCGCCCACTCGCCACCCATGCCAAGTCCAAGCAGTGCACGAAACACGGCAAACTGCCAAAACGATTGCGACAGTCCGCACGCCGCCGTAAACACGGAATACAACAAGACGCTTGCCATCATCGCGCGAGTGCGGCCAAATCGATCGGCGACGAAACCAAAAATGAGGCCACCCGCAGCGCCGCCCAACAACGTGATTGAGCCAAGCACGCCTGCCTGCGTCTTAGTCAACCCCATCTCGGCGATGACGGCGACGAGGGTGAGCGAAAACAGCATCACGTCAAACGCGTCCAGCGCCCACCCCATCGAACCCGCCACCAGCGCGCGACGCGACTGCGGAGCGGCCACGCGCCACCAGCCAAAGAGACCGCTATCGTCGGCCAGCGGTGCAGCAGAGATTCTGGTGGCAGTCATCCGACCAACCTACTCAGCGGTCACAGCACGGGAAGGCAGCACACGCTGATTGCCGCATGACCGTCACGACTGGCATTGAAGCGTTAACGGCTCCAGCTTCTTCACATGCGACTCCAATCTGCTTTCTTAGTTTCCCTCGCGCTGGCGTGCACGACCGCCGCGTTCGAACCCACTGTTTCAAACGCGCAGACCCCAGCAGATGCCGCGAAGCGCCGTGACGCGCTTGCCGAGAAAATCGACAGCGGCGTGGTGATCGCATTTGGTGGTCGCGCGCTCGTCCATGACTTTAGCACATTTTTTCAGCTTCCAAGTTTTCGCTATCTGACCGAGTTCAACGAGCCCGACGCGGCCTTGGTGATCGTGGTGCGTGACAAAAAGCCAACGAGCACGCTGTTCGTTACGGCGTTGGATGCGCGCACGGCGTTCTATTATGGACGTCGCACCGATTCAACCGGCAGCCAGCAAGCCTACGGACTTCCAGCGCGCTCGTTTGCCGCGCTGAACGGTGTGTTGGATTCGCTCGCAAAAACGGGGTTGCCCTGGTTCACCGTTCCCGACGTTGAAACCGCGGACTTTGCGCGCAGCGACTCGCTAACCCGCGGCCAGCAAGCGGTAAAAGCGTTCGGACAGAAGTATCCGTCGCTGCAGATCAAGAATGGCATGCCGATGGTGTTGCAACTGCGTGCCAAAAAAACCGACGCCGAGTTGGCGTTGATTCGACAGGCGGCGCAAATCAGCGCGGAAGGTCATCGTGCGGCAATGCTCACCGCAAATCCACTACATGAGTTTGAGTTGCGTGCGGCGCTCGAATTTGAATTCACGCGCCGCGGCGCAGAGCGTCCGGCGTACGGATCGATTGTCGGCGCGGGCATCAACGGCACGCAGCTGCACTACATGAAGGACGGCGATCCGGTCAAGCCGGGCGATCTGGTCGTGATGGATGCCGCAGCGGAATTGAAAGGGTACGCGGCCGACATCACGCGCACGATTCCCGTGAGTGGCACCTTTACGCCAGCGCAGCGACAAGTGTATCAACTAGTGCGCGATGCGCAGACTATCGCCGAGAAATTTTCGCAGCCCGGTTTGTCCGTGCGAGCCGCTGCCGATTCGAGTGTCGCTGTGCGCGCACGAGGCCTCGCAGCGCTCGGTCTTATTGAAAGCACTGAAGCCAGCTTTGATCCCCCGTGGGCGGTGAACTGCACGACGAATCCTGCGCCGTGCAAACAGTCCAACCTGTGGATGATTCACGGCATCACGCACGGCCTCGGACTCGAAGTGCACGATCCGATGCAAGGCACGGGACCGAACGCGACGTTTCAGGAAGGAGACGCGTTTACCATTGAGCCCGGCATTTACATCAGCACCCGCGCGCTTGACGTGCTCCCTGATACACCGAAAAATCGCGCGTTCATCGCGAAGGTACGTGCGACGGTGCTCAAGTATCAGAACACCGGCGTGCGTGTTGAAGACGATTACGTGATTACGAGCAAGGGACTCGAACGCATTTCGATGGTACCGCGCGAGATCGACGAAATCGAAGCGTTGATGAAACGTCGCGCGCGTGTGCAGCCCTAGCGGCATAGCGCTATAGCGGCATAGCGCCGTCGGCGTTTACAACTGCCCCGTCGAACCCCAACTGTCGAGTCGCGCAACGTACGCCGCGTCATCGTACCGCGACAGTGAGAACGCGGGGGCATAGCTGGGCGGTGTGCTCTCGGTGATCAACGCGGCGAGTATTTCGGCAGCGGCCGGCGCAGCCATGAGTCCATAGCCTGAGAAGGCCGCGTTCACGTAGGCACCATCGACACCGAGCGCGCTCACGAGTGGGCGATTCTCGCGCGTCTTCGTGTAGTACCCTCCGTCGACGTACACGGGCGGCATGCGATCAACGTACGCCGCGAGTCCCGGTGCGAGTCGCGTCATGCCACGCATCACAACTTCAGGATAGTACGGATCTTCTGGTAGCGGTAACATTGGCGCATCGTAGTGATGCGCGCTGTGATAGTCCCACAGCATCAACACCGTTTGACTTGAGCGATATCCCTCGGGGCGCAGATGCACGCCGGCTGGCAATGGTTCCGTCAGCCATCGCGTATCGGCGTCGCCCGCAAACTCACTTCGCTCATCGTCGCTCCATGCGAGCGACTGCGCGTCGTCGAGAATAACGAGTCCCGTATTCCGGTCAACAACACCCAGCGTGTCTTCGAACGCAATCTTCAAATGCAATTCGGAGAAGAGCGGCAAGTCGACACCAACCAGTTGCGATACCTGTCTCGCAAACGGACCCGCACTGTTCACAAACGCGTTCGTGTCGATGCGGTGCGATGCGCCACCGGATGTCGCGACCGACACGCTACGCACGCGATGGCCAGTCGTGTCCACGGCTTCGACGCGACCGCTCACCACGCGCACACCGGCCGCGCGTGCTTCATCAAGCAAATACATACCGAGTTGCTGCCCGCTCATCCAACCACAACGTCGCGCGTGCAGCACCGCAACGATGTTTGATGCGAGCCATGGAAAGTGCGCACGAATCGCGTCGCGATCGAGAAAGAGATCGGCACCCGTGAGCTCACTTTCGAAACCCATGTGCGCACTGGGCACGTAGCGCGTCGCGTCGTACGGGGAGCGATAGACGCGCACCTCTCCCGCACCTTGTCGCGCCGCAAGCGCCGCCTCATGCTCAAACTGCTGCGACCTCTCGCGGCTCGCGGTCGCGTACACATACCCGCGACGATTGAGCAGAAATCTGTTGTCGCTGGCGTGTGCCCACTGTTCGAGCAGGTCAATGCTTCGATTCATGAATCGCACCATCGCGTCATCAGGCCCGGGCCACCAATTGCGATACGCCTCGGTGGACTTGTCGCTGGTCAGCGTGAGCGGCGGACGCTCGTCGACCAGCACCACATTGCGCACACCATGCACGGTCGACAAACAGTGCGCCGCGGCAATGCCGGCGATGCCGGCGCCGCAGATCACAACGTCGGCCGTCTCACTCATGTGGCTGCGCGTTACTTCTGCGAAGGTGGATCGCTAAGCACTGCTCTCGCCGAGCGATACGGCTGAAAATTGCGCCCCCAGTCAACGCCAATGACATCCACCCACAAGCGCGCGCCGTCGACGTGCACGACCACGTAGTGATACGGATTTTCGCCGGCGTCGACGCCCGGCTTCACCAAGTGTTCGACGCGCACCGAATCGGCAACATTGTCTTTCAAATACGCTTTGAGATCGGGCTCGCCTTGATACGTGTAGAGTGGTGCGCCGCCGCCACCCGTCACGATTTGGTCAATGCGACGAGTTGCACCTGATGCGTCGCGATAGCGTTCAATCCAATGCTCGAACAAGTGTTCATGTCCCGCGATGATTAAGTCCACGCCTGATTTCCGAAAGAGCGGCATGTAGTTGGCGCGCACCGCAGCGGTTTGTTCTTCGAGCGTGATGCCGCCATGCGGGCCAGACGAAAACGCCGGATGATGCATAAACGCGACCACGTGCACGAACCGCTTGCGATCAATCTTGCTGAGTTGTGCGCGCACCCACATCAACTGCGTCGAATCACCCGCGATATTCGAATCAAATCCAATAACGAACGTGTTTCCATAGCCGAATGCATACGTCGGATAGTCGGTCATGCGGCGCGGCGAACCGTTGGGCGGTATCAGCCGGGACACCGCCTGCAAAAAATTGCCCAACCCCTCTTTGCGCGCCGCGTTGTTGATGTCGGACGACGATGTCACATCGTGATTGCCGGGCACCAGAAAGTATGGCACGCCTGCTTCGGTCGTGAGTCGATTGATGAGTGGCGTAAAACTCACGTTCCACTGTTTCGCGTCACGCCCGTTTACCGCTGCGTCGCCGCTCTGCACAACAAATCGCACGGGGTCGGGCCCTCTGCTCATACTCGCGATCGTCCGCACCATCGATTCCATCACCAACTGATGCTCGGCTTGCACTTCAACACCGTCGTGACGTCCACGCGTGTCGCCGTACGCGATAAATGAGAAGCGCGTTTCCCGCGCGCTTGCGGCTTCGGTTGGAAGCGGCACGCGCGGCGGGCGAATCGGTATGACAGTGTCGCGCGGTTGCGCCGTAATCGACTGCGCAGCGATTGACATCGTCAATGTCGCCGTCATCGCCGAGGTCGCCAGCGCGCCACATCCAATCAACCACATCGCGTTCTTGCGCATCTATGTTCTCGGCTTACGTTTGCGATTCTTTTTCGCGGCCTTCTCCAAACGGACGTGCTCAATCTCACTGATCGCGCGTTCCCGCGCCGCGATCTCCGCCTCGCGACGATTCCAATCGGTCCGATCGCGCGCTTCTGCATCTCGCGTGCGACGCAAACTTTCGGCGTCACGCCACGCGGCGACTTTCGCGTGGTCACCACCCACGAGCACGTCAGGCACACTCGCACCGCGAAACTCTGCGGGACGTGTGTAGCTCGGCGCGCTGATACCACGATCATAAAACGAATCGGTTCGCGCACTCTCTATGTCGCTCATTGCGCCGGGCAACAATCGCACAATGGCGTCGACGATCGCGAGCGCGGCGGGTTCACCGCCACTCAACACGAAATCACCGAGCGACAGCTCTTCTGTCGCGAGATGCGTCGCTACGCGTTCATCCACGTCTTTGTAATGACCGCACAGCAGCGTGAGTTCGTTGCCTTGCGCGAATCGCACGGCGTCGGCGTGCGCAAACCGGCGACCACGCGGTGACAACAACACGATCGGTGCCACGGCGCCGAGTGATTCAACGGCTTCAAAAAACGGACCCGGCTTCATCACCATGCCTGGCCCTCCGCCAAACGGTGCGTCGTCGACGGTGCGATGTCGATCGTGCGTGAACGCGCGCAGATCGGCCACGTGATACAACACGCTGCCTGCAACTGCCGCTCGCGAAGGAATACTGAGCGACAACGGCGCGGCAAAGAACTCGGGAAAGATCGTGACAATGTTGATGCGCAACATACGCAGCGAACTAGTCGAGCAGACCGGGTAACGGTCGCACAAAGATCGTGCGGGCGTCTTCGTCAACGCGTTCGATAATGTCGGGGTGCCACGGCACCAACGGTCGCGCCAACGCCGTCTCCACCTCAAGCAACAATCCTTGCGGCGCTTCGAACACATCGCGCACATGTCCGACCGGACCTTGTCCAACGACGTCGACCCGCATGCCAATGAGCGAGAACAGATACACCTCGTCTTCGTCGGCTTCGGGCAGCCTCGCCGCGTCGGCAAGCAAATAGCGTCCGCGCCACACATCGGCGTCATCGCGATCAGTGATCTCGTGCGTTCGCACCAACCACTCTTTGTTCATTGGCCGGCCGTCTTCGATGGTCAGCGCGATGGGCACCCCGTCTTTTTGCGACAGCGCTCCTTCGCGATCTCCTGCAAAAACGACTGCGCCGGACGCGAAAATCACGTCCGGCGCATCGGTCATTGTTTGGACAGCCCAGCCGCCGCGCACGCCGTGCGCGCGACCGATCCGACCCACAACGACATAGTCGGCCAGCTTAGGCCTCGCTGTTCGGCATCGCAACCGCTGACGACTGCAGCTTGGTCGCTAAACGCGCCTCATGGCGCGCCTTCATGACGCCGGCACGACGCAGCAACGAACGAACCGTGTCGGTCGGGAGCGCGCCAACGTTCAGCCAGTGGTGCACACGCTCCACCTGCAGGTTGAGGGCGTACTCGCCGCCGCGCGGCTGATACTGTCCGATGATTTCGATAAAGCGGCCATCGCGCGGGGCTGTCGAGTCGGCAACAACAATGCGATACATCGGGGTCTTTTTGCGTCCTTCACGACGCAAGCGAATACGTACGGCCATCTCGAGATCCTGTGGCGATGGTTAGGGCAGCCATTCAAAGAAGGGCCACCGCCTGAGCTCATCGCGCCGCCGGAGTTTCCGGGACGCACTCAGGTCTCCCAAAACGGGTCGGGGAGAGCCTTGAAAAGTAGCGAATTACTCCAAAGGAGCGCTACTGGCGCCCTCGACAATGTTAATTTGTGCGCCATGACCAAGACCTCCCTTTATCGCGCCCTCCCGGCCGCACGACGCGCCGCGCTCATCCAGCATGCTATCGTCAATCACAAAGGTGCTCGCGCTCAATACGCGCAGCGACTCGTGGCCAAAGGCGGCGGGTTTCGCGCCGCAACGCTCATGTCGTGGCCAGCCGACAAACTCGCCAAAGAGATTGTCCGATTGAACGCCGAGTCGCCGACTGACGAGCTCGAGCTGTTACAGCTGCTGTACGTCGATCTGGAGCCGGCCATTCAGATCACCTTTCTCGACGCCGCCGATGTGAAGCACGAGAACGGTACGATGCCCGAGGATCTCGAGGTGCCGTACGCGTCAGCAGCGTCGGTGACAAAGGGAGCACGGGCCGTGATCGCTCAGCACGGTGATGACGGCATGCACTACCTGCGTGTCTTGGTGAAGTACAACCTTGGCGCATGGCCGGGACTCGACGAGCACGTCCAAGACGCCTAGGGAGCTTGCACCCGTTCGTCAAACCGAACCATCAGCAATCGCACCGGCAGTTGTGAGTCGTCGGCCGGTGCGTACGTGTGCGGCTCTGCACTCCGAAACGCCAAGCTCTCGCCTTGTGCGAGTGTCACCATTGTCTCTCCCACCGTGATCTTGGCGGTGCCGGCGAGCACGTACACAAACTCTTCGCCCGGATGTTCGCGCGTGACGCTGGGTCCATACACTTCGACCACGTTCGAGAGCAGCTGACCGTCACTCAGTCGCGAGCCCAGCACGACAATCGGCACGTTGACGCCATGCTTGGCGAATGTCGCACGTTCCTCGGCGGTGAGCGGTCGATCGACGCCGCCCAATGGCCCGGATC
>JANXUN010000075.1 GCA_025356185.1 Gemmatimonadaceae bacterium | reverse complement strand
TCGTTCCGCGGTGACAGATGGATCAACGTCAACAAAGCGCAAAAGCAACAGTATCTCGTCAACGCGTATCGCGTGCTACTCACACGCGCGAGACAAGGGATGGTACTTTTCGTGCCGCCCGGGAAACACTCCGACAAGACGATCACGCCAGCGTTCTACGACGAGACGTACGCCTACCTACGAGAGATCGGCGTACCCGAATTGTGAGTTGGTCGCCAGTGCCACCCCTATCCCTTCACACCCAGCGTAATACTCCGCCACTTCCCCTGCTTAAACCGCACCACACTCAACGTCGCGCGCAGTGCATGCCCAATCACAATCGCTAGCCACACATCGGCCGGTACCAACGGCCGTGTCAGCTGCAACACACTCAGCATGCCGAGCGGCACGGCAAACTGCGAAATGAGCGAGATGTACAGCGGACTCTTGGTGTCACCCGTGCCCTGCAATCCACCGGTGTACGTAAGCGCGGTCGTGATGAACAGCCCCGACACGCTCAAGTACGCGAGCAGCTGCACGCCAATGCGCACGACTTCAGGACGCGCGACGCCAAACGCGCCGAGTAGTGTTTCGGGAATCGCGAGAAACATGATGCCGACGATGGTGGCAATGCCGAGACCGATGCGCGACGCAACTTTGACGGCCTCACCGCTGCGCTCGGGTTTGCCAGCGCCAAGGTTTTGTCCGGCCACTGCAGACGCAGCGCCCATGAGTCCCACCGACGTCCACGTGACGAGAGAGAACAGCTCGGTGTAGCCAATTGCGTACGCCGCTTGCGCCTCTGCACTTGACGCCGTCGATCCGACAAAACGCAGCAGCATGACTCCCGCGACGTTCATCGCGATGCCCTGCAAGCCGGTGGGCAAGCCAAATCGAAACAGCGCGCGAATGATATCCCAGTCGGGTTTCCACGACACATGGCGAAAGTTGAGTACCCACGTGCCCGAAAACAGTTTGCGCACGGAGTATGTGGCCAAAATTCCGCCGGCCAGCACAGTGCCCATCGCCGCACCCTTGGTGCCGAACGCGGGAATCGGCCCGAGTCCGCGAATAAACACGATGTTAAAACAGATGTTCATCGCCGTGTACGCAATGCCCAATCGCAACGGCGTCTTTGCATCGCCCGCTGCACGCAATCCGCCACCCAGCATAAAGAACATCATCATGCCGAAGTTGAAGACAAACATGATGCGCAAGAACGGAAGCGCTTCCGCTTGTACCTCGGGTGCGGCGTTAATCATCCCCAGCAATGCGGGCGCTGCGAAATAGCCGATTGGCGCGACCACAGCGACCGACAGCACAATCGCGACAAGAAACGCCTGCGACGCCGCTTTGTTGACAGCGTTTTCGTCGCCCGCACCAGTAAATCGTGCGACCAGCACCGCCATACCGCTAAACATCGAGCCGATAAAGACCACCACGACCAGAAAAATCTGAAACGCGACACCGATCGCAGCGTTGCCCGTAAAGCCAACCAAATGTCCGACCAGGATATGATCGATCATGCCTTGCAATCCGCCAATCACGTTTTGTAACACCGTCGGCCATGCGATCTTCCACACCGCCGCACCGATCGGTCCGTCAATGAGCGAGCGATCAAACTTTCTGCCGCTCGTAGCGGGACTGCCTTTCGCCGGTGCCGGAGGCGTGGTGGCGGCGCCGCTCACGTCGCCACCGCTTCGCTGCGGCGCACGAGCGTCAAGATCGAGTACAGCGCGACCGCTTCGTCGTTCTGATTGCGCACTTCAACATCCCACTCGACAACGCCCTGTGGAATGCCGTCGTCAATCGTATCCTTTTTCGTTTTTTGCTTGACAGTGAGCCGCACGTGAATGGTGTCGCCAGGATACACGGGCTTGGTAAATCGCAGCCGCTCCATGCCGTAGTTCGCGAGCACGGGGCCAAGCGCGGGGTCGACAAACAATCCCGCGGCAGCCGAAACGATGAAGTACCCGTGCGCAACGCGCCCTTCAAACACACCGTTGGTGCGCGCGTCGTCATCATCCATGTGCGCATAAAACTTGTCACCCGACAGCTCGGCGAACTTCACGATATCATCCAGCGTGATCGTGCGCGTACCGGTGATCAGCGTGTCACCAATGTGCAGCTCGTCGAACGTTTTGCGAAACGGATGCACGGTGTCGTTGGTTTGCGCGGCACCGTTGCTCCACTCACGCGTGATCGCCGTGAGCATGCTCGGACTGCCTTGAATTGCCGTACGCTGCATGTAGTGCAACACGCCGCGCGCGCCGCCCATTTCTTCACCGCCACCAGCGCGACCTGGTCCGCCAT
>JANXUN010000069.1 GCA_025356185.1 Gemmatimonadaceae bacterium | reverse complement strand
CGCAACTCGCCACTGGTCGAAAGATAGCGATAGTGTCTGTCGAGGGCGTCGACGACCTCGGCGATCCCCTCACCCTGTGCAGCAATGGTGCGCAAGACTGGTGGCGTCCACTGATCCGGATGCTCTGCCAGCGCTGCAGCGCGAGCCGCTCGTGACGGATTCATGGCGTCTCGCAGCGTTTCTCGCTCGGCCGAGCCTATCGACGAAAGATCGATGCCGTGGTGCGCTGGCGCGCCGTGCGCTGCGCCGGCGCGAAGTCCGAGCATGAGTTCAATGTCGTTACGCAGGCGGTCAGCGCCGGGACGGTCAGCTTTGTTGACGGTAAAGACATCGGCGATTTCCATCACGCCGGCTTTTAGCGTCTGAATTGAGTCGCCTGATTCGGGCACTAACACGACCAACGTGGTGTCCGCGGCGCGTGAGATGTCGAGCTCACTTTGGCCGACACCGACGGTCTCCAGCAAAATCACGTCGATCCCAAATCCGTCCAGCACGTCGCACACTTCGCGTGTCGCGCTGGCCAGGCCACCCAACGATCCTCGCGTCGCCATTGAGCGGATAAACACGCCGGGATCTAGCGCAACATCTTCCATGCGGATCCGGTCGCCGAGCAGTGCGCCGCCGGTAAATGGCGATGTCGGATCGACCGCCACGATGCCGACGCGTTGCCCCGCCGTTCGGTAGGCTCGAGCCAATCGCGTGGTCAGTGTGCTTTTTCCCGCGCCAGGTGGACCCGTAATGCCAATGCGCCGCGCCCGCCCAATCTGCGGATGAATCGCGGAGAGCAGTTGATCGAAGCCAGGGCGATGATTTTCAACCACACTGACGGCACGTGCGAGGGCCGCGTTCGAGCCCGCTCGAAACGCATCGAGTAACCGCACGATATCTGCTCTCATTCGTCGTGCTCGTCGCGAATATCGCCCACTAACTCTTCCAACAGATCTTCGAGCGTCACGAGTCCAACGACACGCGTCGCGTCGTCAAAGACCACGGCGAGCTGGCGTCGTGCGCGGAGCATTTCGAAGAGCAACTCGTTTGCCGCCTTTATTGGCGACGTGCG
The DNA here is from genome assembly GCA_025356185.1 of Gemmatimonadaceae bacterium. GTDB lineage: Bacteria > Gemmatimonadota > Gemmatimonadetes > Gemmatimonadales > Gemmatimonadaceae > Gemmatimonas. The sequence continues at coordinate 6,678 of JANXUN010000069.1, read as the reverse complement.
CGTGACGGGACGCATCGGCGGCATGCGTTCGCCTGCCACCTTGAACACATCGAATACGTGAATCATGCCGACGATGTTGTCGAGTGATCCGCGATACAACGGCACGCGACTGTATCCCGAGGTTGCGAGTCGGTCGGCAACGGATCGCGCGGACTCTTCAACGTCGAGCGCAAAAATATCCGCGCGTGCGGTCATCACGTCCTTGACCGTCTTCTCACCAAATTGCATCACGCCCGAGATAATCGCCATTTCTTCCGGCGATCCCATCGCGTCAAAGGCACCGTCGCGCAGCAATTCCTCCAACCCATCGCGCGCCTCTGTGTTGGCGTGCGGCACGCGCACCACCAGCGACGTCGCCCACTGTGCAACACGCAGAAATGGCGTCACGACAATATCGACGACACGTAAAATTGGCACGAACAACGGAACAAGCCGCGGTGCCCAGCGTCGTCCGATGGCGCGCGGCAACAGCTGGCCAAACACAATCAGCACCAGTACACCCATAACCGCGTCGCGAACAAACGCCCACGTGCGGAGTCCCTCGCTGCCGGCGAGAATCGCGCCCCAGATGAACACCGCAAGTGTAGCCGCCGTTCCGGCCGCGTGCACCAATCGCACGGGACGCTCGAGATACTGCTGCATCTCACGAGTGTCGGCGCTCCGGCGTTCGATCCAATGACGCAACCAGAGTCGGCTCACCGCCCGCACGGCCGTTGCGCCGGTCGTGAGTACGGCCACAACAGCGACCACAATAAACAGCGTGACGAACGGCATTAGTGGCCCGCCACATGCGCGTCCTTCGACGACAATCGTTCGAGATAGATCCGCTCGATCTTGCGTCGCACGACGCGTTCCACGACGACACGGAACGGACCGATTTGCAACGCCTCTCCTGCGCGTGGCACTCGGCCAACAGTTTCCATCACCAACCCACCAACCGTCGTGACGTCGTCGCGGCGAAAGTCAAAGCTCAGCGCTTCTGACAGGTCATCCAGGGTCAGTCGTCCAGAGACCCAAAAGAGATCGCTCCCTTCGGTTTCAACTTGTCGTTCTTCGTCGTCGTACTCATCGCGGATTTCGCCGACCAGTTCCTCGAGCACGTCCTCAATAGTGACGAGCCCCGCGGTTCCGCCAAACTCGTCTGCGACGATCACGATGTGTCGCTTACTTGCGCGAAACTCGCGCAAGAGATCCGCGATCCGCTTGCTGGGAGGAACGAACGTCGGCGCGCGCAGCAGTGATTGCCAGCCCGCCGCGGGTTCCTCGTCTGCGATCACCGCTCCGAGCAAATCCTTCGCGTACAAAATGCCCATCACCTCATCGATGGACACGTCGTACACGGGAACGCGCGAGTGCTGCTCGCTACGGACACGATCGAGCACTTCTGACCACGGTGCGGTGCGCTCGATGCCCACCATATCGACTCGCGGTACCATGACTTCTTCGGCCGTTGTTTCGCCGAAGTCAAACACGCCCATGAGCAGTTCGCGCTCATCGCGCGACACATCAGCTTCACTGCTAATGACATCGCGAAACTGCGCAGCGGCCTCTTCGCGCCGATCGGACGACGACTCTTCTGCCGCGACCACTTCCGCAAACAGTGCTTCGACCCACTCGCCTAATCGCACGACGGGCGCAAACACCAGTTGCAATGCACGAGTGAATCCCCGTAGTGGAGCGCTTGCGTGTTCGCCGAGCGCATCGCCGAGCGCGCGTGCAGTGCTCTCAGCGAGTGCCACGGTGATCAGCCCGGACAACGTCAGCAACACGATGCGTTGCCACTCTGCACGTTCCGCTACGCCGAACGCGAGTGCGAGCGCGCCACCGGCGGTGGCGTGTCCAAGAATGCGCGCGAGCGCGAGTGCGCGGTGGGCACGTTCACGTGACGCAATCGGGCGGGAAAGGAGCGACAGCGGTGCGTTACCACCGCGATCGCCACCTGGCGGAGCCGTGGAGTCTGCGAGCAACGCACCGTCGCCCACTGCGGCGAGAGCAGCAAACGCCGCGCCACTCGCAGCGACAACCCACGTCCCCGCGCTCATGTCGACCGTCCCGTACTTCGATCGATCATTTGGCCGGCGTCAAAGACGTCCAGAGGCGAGCGAGTAGCTGCTCCTGGCGACGCCACATCGGCGAGGTCGTGCGGTACTCGTCAACTGGATGATCCCATCCGCACGCATGCAAGGTGCCGTGCACGACGAGCCGAGCGATCTCTTCGCGCACACCGACACCGTGCTCGTATGCCTGCGCGCGCGCGACAGCGGGGCAGATGTAAATGTCCGCCAGCACAAAGGCGTCCGCCTCGCTGCCCAGTTTGAACGTGATCACATCGGTCGCGCCGCGATGACCCAAGTGTTCACGGTTGAGGCGCGCCATCGCGCGTTCGTTTACCAGCGTGATCGAAATCATGGCGCGCGCAATGCGTTGCGCGGCGAGCACTCGGCGCGCGAGCTCTGTGAGTTTCGCGAGCGCAACGGGACTCCGCACTCCCGCACTCTGCACCGCCACTGCGCGTTCGGCAGGGCTCACGCGCCGGCCGCGTCGGCGTTGTAGGCGCGAATGATGTCGCGCACCAAACGATGTCGCACGACGTCTGCGTCGGTAAAGTAGTGAAACGCGATCCCTTCGATGCCGTGCAAAATGCGCTCGATCTGCATCAGTCCCGACTCTTCGCGTCGCGGCAGATCGACCTGCGTTTTATCGCCGGTAATCACGATCTTGGAGTTCACGCCCAAGCGCGTGAGAAACATCTTCATCTGCATGCCCGTGGCGTTTTGCGCTTCATCGAGAATCACGAATGAATCGCCAAGCGTGCGGCCGCGCATAAACGCGAGCGGTGCGACTTCAATGGTGCGAGTTTCGATCAGTTTTTGAATCCGTTCAACGGGAATGAGATCGTCAAGCGCGTCGTACAACGGACGCAGATACGGATCGATCTTGGCCTGCATGTCACCGGGCAAAAATCCCAGGTTTTCGCCGGCTTCGACGGCAGGCCGCGCGAGCACGATTCGTCGCACACGCTTTTTCATGAGCGCGTCGACAGCGGCGGCAACAGCGAGATACGTTTTGCCCGTACCCGCCGGGCCGATGCCCACCACGATATCGTGTTCGCTGATTTTCTTGAGGTACTCGGCCTGCCCTGGCGTCTTTGCTTGCACGCCGCGTCGTGCGCCCGGCACCACCAACGTAGCGGCTGTCGCGCCGGGTGCCTCTGCAGGACGCTCGATGAGAGAAAGTCGCAGCACGTCATCGGCAGTCACCGCGCGACCGTCGCGCGCGAGCGCGACCATCGCGACCGCGACCCCTTCTGCACGAGCGACGGCTTCGCTGTCACCAACAATGGATAACGCATCGCCGCGCAGGGCTACGCGCGTTCCAGTTGCGCGTGCGAGTTGGACCAAGTTCTCATCGCTGACGCCCGCCAACAGCAAGAGGTCTGCGCCCTCGACCGAGACGCGCACCGTGGTCGGCACGACGGTGTTTTCCATCAGCCCTTCCGACCGTCGTTGAGACGAACTGCAATGTTCAATTCGGCAAGATCTGCTTCGGGCACCGCGACGGGTGCACCTTCAAAAAGCGAACGCGCGGCCGTCGTTTTTGGAAATGCGATGACGTCGCGCAACGAGGTGGCGTGCGACAGGAGCATCGCGATGCGATCAAAGCCAAACGCAATACCGCCGTGCGGTGGCGCGCCGGCACGCAGCCCTTCCAGCAAAAATCCAAAGCGACGTTCCTGCTCTGCAACATCACCGATGCCGAGCAGCGCGAACATTCGCGATTGAACGGCGGGATCGCTGGTGCGAATACTGCCACCACCCAACTCGGTCCCATTCAACACGACATCGTATGCGAGCGCACGCCAGCGCGCAGGCGCGTCAGGAAACTCGCGCATGTCGTCGGGGTGCGGCGCAGTAAACGGATGGTGCACCGCGGCCAGCGCACCCGTGGCCGGATCTTCTTCGAACATGGGGAAATCCATCACCCACAGAAAACGTTGCGCGTTTTCATCCACGAGATCGAGGCGACGCGCGCATTCCTGCCGCACGCGATCAAGCGCAGGATTCGCGACGCGATCCGCGGCAGCAACAAAGAGCGCGAGGTCGCCGTCGTTCAGCGCGAATGCCGAACGCGCTTCGTCGGTGAGATACTTCGCCAACGGTCCATCGTACGCGCCATCTGTCTTACGCAGTCGCAACAAACCGCCCACACCCGCGCTTTTCGCCAGCGCTTCGAGTTCGTCGACTTGCTTCCGACTCCAAGCACCACCACCGGGCACAATAATTCCACGCACACGCGCTCCCGCACTAAGCGCTGAGGTGGTCACAGCAAAATCCAGCGTGCGAAACACGCTGCTGTAATCGGCGACGCGCAGTCCGTAGCGAAGGTCGGGCCGATCACAGCCGTAATACTCCATCGCATCGGCGTACGTCATGCGCTCGAATTGTGCCGGGATTTCATGCCCTGCTTCACGCCACAGCGCGCCAATAAGTCCTTCAGCGAGCGTGGCAATATCTTCGCGTTCGATAAACGACGCTTCGATGTCGATTTGCGTGAACTCAGGCTGACGATCCGCGCGGAGATCCTCGTCGCGAAAGCATCGCGCGATCTGGAAATAGCGATCGAATCCGCAAATCATAAACAGCTGTTTGTAAATCTGCGGCGATTGCGGGAGTGCATAGAACTCACCCGGGTGCACACGGCTCGGGACGAGATAGTCGCGCGCGCCTTCGGGCGTCGGCTTGGTGAGAATCGGTGTTTCGAGTTCGAGATATCCGTGATCGCACAGATATCGTCGCGTCGCCTGCATCAGCCGATGACGCAACACAAGATTCTGCTGCAGCTCGGGGCGCCGCAGGTCGAGATAACGATGGCGGAGTCGTAGCTCCTCAGAGGGTGCCTTTTCGCCGCGTGCACGCGCCACGGGAAGCGCGGGCGTTGCCGCGGGACCAACAATGCGAATGGACCGCACGCGCACTTCGATCTCGCCGGTGAGCATATCGGGATTCACGCGATCGGCTTCGCGCGCAACCACTTCCCCCTCGCCCAAGATCACCGACTCGACGCCGACAGCTGCTGCAGTCGCCAACGCATCGGAGGGCGACCAACCCGGACCAAACGCCAACTGCAACAGTCCAGTGCGGTCTCGCAAGTCAATAAAGACAAGTCCGCCAAGATCACGGCTGCGATGCACCCATCCGCCAAGGCGGACCGTGCGTCCCACATCTTCACGCCGCAACTGACCGCATGCGTCAGTGCGCAGGGACGTTGCCATCACTTGCCGATCCGCAATACTCTCAGGCACGAACAGCACTCCTTGAAGACAGGGTAACTGGCTTAAAATACACGACTTAGCATAGGCAAGATAGCGAACGTCCGAGCGCCATCGCGCGATCGTTGCTTGTTCCGACTTTGACGGGTGACTAGACTCAACTTCATGCGCCGCATGTTCTTGTGCGGGCTTGCCGCCTTCGTCTGCGCCTGTCGGCTCAGCGCGCAGTCCGTGCCGGCTCGCGACCTCTGGGAGTTTCCGCTCGGCGCGATGCTCGAGCCTGCTGCGCTTGCCCTCGAACCCGGTAGCGGACTCTGGAATCCAGCGGCCGCATCGATGGCGAAGCGTGAGCGTTGGCGACTGGGAGTAGCGTCGCTTAATTCCGGCGGCAGCGCCCAAGGCGTTGACGGTCAACTGCTTTCGATCGCATTTCGACGTGAATCTGGGACGACACTTGGTGTCTCCGTGGCATCAACCCGCGTAAGTGATATCACGCGCACCGACACCGATCCGCAGTCGATTGGATCCGTTCCTTACTCGAGTCTCCTACTGTCCGTGATCGCAGCTCGTGAAGTGATGCCGCACGTAACGGCCGGCGTCGCGATGCGCCTCCGTCAAGGCCAGGTCGACCAAGTAACAAGAAGCGCCGTCGCCGCAGATTTGGGGATCGTGGTGCACTCGCTCCCGGTACGCGACGCGCGTTTTGGAGTCTCAAGTTTCTTGTGGCGTCCAGGTCGCGAAATTGACGATCGCCCCGCTCTCTTGGCCGCTGCGGATTTTCGATTGATGGGTGAGACGGATCGCGAGTCGCGAATTGGATACAGTTACAACGGCGTGAATCGCGGCGCGCGCGAACACGGACCTTTTCTCAGCTGGCGTCGCGAGAAGGTTGATCTGCGCGCGATGTTCTTGCAATCGACGGCGTCGGGGCGCACCGCGTCGCGCGTTCGCGGAGGGTTTGCTCTCCACTATGCGCGCTTTGTCGTGGGTCTGGCGGTAGAACAAGGCATCTCAGGACTCAGCCCCACCTATCAATTCACCCTTAGTTCGATCATTCACGAATGACCGATGGCGTACCGTCGCAGCATATACGTGAGAACTTACTGGATCTGGATCCAGACGCAGCGCTCGCGCGACTACGTGAATGGTTCACGACTCGCGGCGAGCCCGCCTATCGCGCATCGCAGCTCTACGGTCGTCTCTGGCTCCGTCCCGTCGAATCGTTTCACGATGTGACGGAACTTCCCATCGCGTTGCGTCAGGCCCTGGACGCATCGTTCACCATACCGATGCTTGAGCTGGCCACACGACAGCGTTCGCTGGACGGTACGGAGAAGTTTCTGTTTCGCATGCACGATGGACAGCTCATCGAAACCGTCGCCATTCCCGACGGCGATCGCATGACATTG
>JANXUN010000058.1 GCA_025356185.1 Gemmatimonadaceae bacterium | reverse complement strand
CTTGCCGTTCTTGATTTCCCAGAAAATGTGTCCGCCGAACTGTCCGTTGTACCGCTGCTGATCGATGGAGTAGCTGCCGCGTCCGTCAATCATCACGCCGTCTTTGACGTCAGCGATGAGCTGCTCACGCGTGGGTGAGTTTGCCGGTCCAGGCTCCAAATGCACGTTGGGCATGCGCAAAAACGGATAGTCGCGCCACGTGCTACCAAACGTGCAGCCGCGGCTTTCTTTCTCGCCGATCAAGTGCGCGGTTTCGCGATTCGTCGTGAGGCCAACGAGAATACCATCGCGCACCAGCGGCCACTTTTGCGTCTTCACACCATCGTCATCAAAGCCCGTCGTGCCTAAGCCGGTGCTGGTCTTGTCGGCGGTGATATTGAAGTGCTTGCTGCCGTACTTGAGTTTGCCGACATCCGAAATTTTCACGAAGCTTGTGCCCGCATAATTGGCTTCATAGCCCATGATGCGATCAAGCTCGGTCGCGTGCGCCACGATTTCGTGAATCGTGAGCATCGCGTGCGACGGTGACAAAATGAGATCGCGCAATCCGCTCGCACCAAGTGGCTTGGCAGTGCACATCTCGACGGCGTCGGTGGCAACCTTTTCGGCCTGATCGAGGAAGTCGCAATTCTCCGCGAACTCCCAGCCGCCCGTGCCAGCAACACCGGGATAGTTACGCGTGCGCGTATTGTCACCGACTTTCGCGGTGACGGACATCGTTGGCGTGGTGGTGAACAGCTCCTGTTCGATGTATGAGCCTTCGCTGCTCGCGTAGTAGCGCCACTCATACCCGTGATTGGCCGACACTTGCACTGCCGTCACTCCAGCGATCTTGCTGGCCTTATCAACGATTGCTTGCGCCCACGCTTGCTTGTCCGTCGCCGATACCGACGTCGGATGCTTGACCATCGGCGTGATGTAGTGCTCTTGATACGGCTTGATGTTCGCGAGTTTGAGATCGGTCTTTTTCGCGATCGCACTGGCCTTCGCGACTTCAGTCGCAACGCGTGTCACTCGGCGAATTTCGTCTTCGGTAACGATGGGGCTTGATGCAAATCCCCACACGCCGCTGTGAATGACGCGCACGCCAAATCCGCCGGCCTGACGATCCGCATCAGTTGGAATGCCCGTGCCGCGCGCACCACCACGACCACCGCGTCCGCCGCCACCACCTCCGCCGCCGCGTCCACCACCGCCACCACCGCCGCCACCACCACCACCACCACCACCTGGAAATCCACCAGCGCCGGCACCGGCTGCGCCGCCCGTACGGAAGTTTGCCGTGCCACCAGGAATGGTGGAGTTCATCGTGAAGCGCACGTCGGCGTATGAACAGCCGCCAAGCTTCGCTTCACCAAGCACAATGTCCGCGAGACCTTTGAATTTGGTCTCCATCGGTTTGCCCTGCGGTGAATCGGCGAGGATCTGACCGAACAGATCACGCGAGTACATCGTCAGCGCTGCGCCAGCGCCAAACTTCTTTACAAAATCGCGACGAGATGAGCTCATGATATTGTTGGTCGGTTAGCGGTTAAACGGCGGGCGAAACCGACGTCATGTAGAACTCTTCGATGCGCACGGGCGGCACGAGTGCGACGTTGCCGTCGAACGACTCACCAGTGAACATCGACGTGGGCTTACCGACGAGCGACAAATTATTGTAAGCGACCAGCGGAGACATGTTCCAGCGGAAATTCTGCGCCGGTCCAACGATTTCGCCGTTCTCAATCAAGAACAGTCCGTCGCGCGTCATGCCCGTATTGAGCAATGGCTGCTCCTGACTCGGCACGCCGCGGATGTACCAGAACGACGTGCAGATCAATCCACGACGGGTCTGCTTGATCATGTCTTCGATCGATAAGTTCGTGCCTTCTTGCACGAGACTTTGATTCGTTGACGCGGGCGCACCGGCACCAAGCGTGCGAAGAATGCCGTTCTCGACCCACGTGACGGGTTTCGCAGGTTTGAGATCGGGACCGATCGTCGATTGACGTAACGTCATGTTTCCGACGTCACTCTTGAGCGTGAACTTGTCGCTAAAGAGTTTGTCGCCAGGCTTTTTGCCGTTCATGAAATTGCCCGCGCCGCCCAGTCCACCAAATCCGCCGCCACCACCGCCCGCGGCGATCGCTGCGGCCGCGTCGGGAGGCAACCCACCTGGAGGTCCACCAGCGCCACCGCCCGGGGGTCCACCGCCCGGCGGTCCGCCAAATCCTCCGCCACCGCCACCGCCACCGCCGCCGCCGCCGCCAAATCCGCCGCGACCACCACCAAAGATGTTGGTCATCAGCGACAGGAATCGCGCGCTCGCGCGTGGTTCCATAATGAGCGTGTAGCGACCTGGCTCAAGCGCTTTCGCATTGCGACTGCGTACCGCGCGCGACGCCGCGGCTTCGGTCAGTGCGCGCGCATCGATGGTGCTGAAATCTTTGACGCCACCAATGGACGCGAATCCCGAGCCGCTGCCGTCGGGCATGCGACAGGTGAGCACAAAGCCCAGCTCTGCCGAGCGATAGTAGGCGAAGAGTCCCTTGGAGTTCGCGGTGCAGGTCGCGATGTCTTGCTTGGGGATGTAGCCTGCACCGACGACGCCCTTGGACGTGGCGATGTCGACCGACTCTTTCACCATTTTCGCGCGTTCGCCCGGCCCGACTTTCACCATGTTCGGCATGGCTGCATCCATCGGGATGTAGTCTTGCGCGCCGATCAGTTCGAGAAGGTTGGGATTGTCGTTGGCGTCTTTGGCGTTTGCCAGCGCTTCGTCGACCATCGCCATGAGGCCCGCATCCGTGATATCGCGTGTGCTGGCGTTGCCGGACTTTTGTCCAAGG
>JANXUN010000487.1 GCA_025356185.1 Gemmatimonadaceae bacterium | reverse complement strand
AGTGATTTGGTGACGCTCGGGTGCGCTTCGTCGCTGCAGATGACGGTGATGGGTGGTGCGCCAAAGAGCCCGTCCGATTCGACATTCCAGCCGACGCGCGCGAGCACTGCGTGTCGTGCGGCAGCGAGACCGCACATGTTGGCGACGGTTGCGCCGGTGACGAACGCGCCGCCGCATCCGTCGGGGAGCTCGAGTAACTCCAGCAGCCAACGCAGCGCAGTTTGTTCGATTTGCGCGACGACGGGAGTGACGTTGTAGAGGCCGGTATTCTGATCCCAGGCCGTGGTCAGCCAGTTGCTCGCGACGGTGGCCGGGAGCGTCCCGCCGATAACGAAACCAAAGAATCGTCCGCCGGTCATCGCCATCGAGCCGGGTGATCCGACGCGATCCAGCAAGGCGAGCGCGTCGTGCGGATTCGTGGGCGACTGCGGCAGTTTTGTGTCGAACGCGCTGACGTCGGCGATGCTGGCGGCGTCGGGCGCGACCGGACGGTCGTTGACCGTCTCGAGGTAGTGAATCGCGCGTTGCGCGGCGTTTTCGAGGAGGGATCTCATGGGAGAACGTTGCGTGCAGTGCGTGGGCCTGCACAAGGACGCGTATCAACCTAGGCACGACCGATCAGCGACTGGAGGGACACCCAATGCTCGATCTACTATACAGGTAGTTGACAAGCTACTAGGCACGTAGTAGATACTATGCATCTAGTAGTTCACTCTACCACGAGGGCGCGCATGACCGAGGCATCGCTGGGCGATCGCGAGCTGGATGTAATGACCGTGTTGTGGGAGCTGGGCTCGGGAACGGTCACGGAGGTGCGCGATCAATTGGACGCGACGCTGGCATACACGACCGTGCTCACGATATTGCGCAATCTGGAAGTCAAAAAGTTTGTGCGACGCGAAGAAGAGGGGCGCGCGCATCGCTACTTCCCGCGGGTGCACCAGCAAACGGCGCAGCGCAAAGCCTTGTCGCGGCTCGTCACACAACTCTTTGACGGGTCGCCATCGGCATTAATCGCGCAGCTCGTCGATCAGCACGGCGTATCGGCCGACGAGTTGGCCAAGCTCGCGCGCAAACTCAAGGAGCGTGAATCATGATCGCGTCATGGATGATTGGTGCGTTCGCGTTTTCGGCGTGTGCGGCGCTTGCCGCGTGGTGTGTGGAGCATGTGCTGCGCGTGCGAAATACCTCAAGGCGCTGGCCGTGGGTTGTGGCGATCGTGGTCAGTGCGTGCTGGCCGGTGATTGCGCCCTTCGTGTTGCCGCCGCGCGTTGTTCCGGCCACGCAGGTGGTGATTTCGAGCGTTGCGACGACCGAAGCGATAGCTGCCGTGGGCACGACGCTTCCCATCATTTCGTTGGACCGCGCATTGCTTATCGCGTGGGTACTCGTGAGCGCAGCGCTGTTGCTACAAGTAGTGATCGCGTTGCGTTCACTCTCGCGTGTGCAGCGGAGTGCGAGCACGCTAATGCTTGATGGCGAAGCGGTGTTGGTTGATGAAAAACTTGGGCCCGCTGTGATCGGTGTGATGTCGCCGCGCATCGTCGTGCCCGCGTGGGTGCTCGACATGGACCAATCCCTGCGCGCGCTCGTGCTGCGTCATGAGCGCGAGCATTGCATTGCGCGTGATCCGGCGCTCGTATGGATGACGGTGATCGCGACGACGCTATTGCCGTGGAATGCAGCGATCTGGTGGATGTCGCGACGTCTGCGAACCGCTATGGAGGTCGATTGCGATGCGCGCACGCTGCAGGACGAAAGCGAACGTTCGCGATATGTGAAGCTGCTGATGCTCATTGCACAGCATCATTCGGTTACGCGGTTTGTTCCTACTCTGTCGCCAACGGCGGCACAACTTGAGCGGAGGATTTCGGCAATGTTTCGCGATACGGTGCGGTTTGGCACGGCGCGCATGATTGGCGCGACTGTTGTGGCGATCGGTGCAGTGGCGGTTGGGTGCTCGCAGCGAGTGATCGGTAACATGACGGCGCCGTCGCCCGAGGTGCGTACTGCGGTGTCCGTGACGACGGAGGATCCCTCGCAGAAAGCGGGTGCATCAATGACTGCCGCTCCGAATTCGCGAATGGCCGCACTGGCCGCTGGCAGTCCAGCACCAGCGTATCCCGCTGCGATGCAGAGGAACCGCGTGTCGGGGATGGTTCGCGCGCAGTTTATCGTAAATAAGGATGGTTCGGTGGACACCGCCTCGTTTAAGGCCATCGAGCTGCAGCTCAATCCGAGTGACGCACCGGTCAGTGTCAAAGAAATGATTGCAGCCGTGCGCGACGTACTCCCACGCATGCGTTACAACGCCGCCCGCGTCAATGGGTCTGACGTTCGGCAACTGGTGAGCACAAACTTCGTTTTCGAAGCAACGCCCGCGGTGATGACTGCCGGGAGCGGAGTTGCCGCGAACTCGTTTGTCTACTCAGAACCGACGCAAATGCGACCCCGCACTACGAGTGGAGCCCAAGTCGCTGCTCCGAAACCCGCCGTCATTCCACCGGGCACGCCGTTCTTCGACTTTCAGGTCGAGCGTGCTGCAACACCAAAAGCCGACAGCAAAGGCCCGAAATATCCCGAATCGCTTCGCAGCGCGAGGGTCGAAGGGTTGGTACTGGTGCAGTACGTCGTCGACACACTCGGCAACGTTGAGGCATCTACGATCAAAGTGCTCAAGAGCGACCACGAGCTCTTCACTGCCGCGACGCTCGACGTACTCAAAGACATGCACTTTGATCCCGCGCGCGTCGGCGGGAGAGCGGTGAAGCAGCTCGTCCAATCTCC
>JANXUN010000008.1 GCA_025356185.1 Gemmatimonadaceae bacterium | reverse complement strand
CCTTGGAGGGGTCCTTGCCACTAAAGGCGCCGCCGCCATGGCGGCCCATGCCACCGTAGGTATCCACAATAATCTTGCGGCCAGTGAGGCCCGCGTCACCCTGTGGGCCACCAATGACGAATCGGCCCGTCGGGTTTATGTGCGTCTTAATCTTCTTGCTTCGGTACTCCGCAGGGATGATCGCTTCGATCACATCGTGCAAGACTGCGCGACGTAGTGTCGTGTTGCTGACCTTTTCACCGTGCTGTGTGGACACTACGACCGTATCGACGGCGACCGGTCGATCACCTTCGTACACTACAGACACTTGCGCCTTCCCGTCCGGGCGCAGCCACGGCAACGTGCCGTCCTTGCGCAGCTTCGACAGCTGATGCGTGAGTGCGTGCGCTAACTGAATGGGCAGCGGCATGAGCTCGGGCGTTTCGTCCGTCGCATAGCCGAACATCATGCCCTGGTCACCGGCGCCTCCGGTATCGACGCCTTGCGCGATGTCGACCGACTGCGCATCGATGGTACTCATCACCGCGCACGTCTTATTGTCGAAACCGAACGTCGCATCGGTGTAGCCGATCCCTTCGATCGTCTTGCGGACGATGTCGGGCAATGGCACATACGCCGATGTGGTGATTTCGCCCGCGATGACGACCAGACCGGTCGTGACCAGCGTCTCACACGCTACCCGCGCCGCCGAATCCTTTTCGAGAATGGCATCGAGGACGGCGTCCGAAATCTGGTCAGCAATCTTGTCGGGGTGTCCCTCGGTCACAGACTCCGAGGTAAACAAATAACGGTCAGCCACGCATCGCTCGTTTTAAAGAGGAAAAGTTAGGAATGAGTTTACGCTAGTCCGTTAAAACAGCGCGGGCAACCCACTGTGCTCTCGACCTTGACTGTCGAGTTCTGCTCGAAGGCGACGACGCAACAGCGTTTCGACTTCGCGCGCGGTGCCTGATGCAAGCGCCGCTTGTGCTGCCTCAACGGCCGCGGCCAGTCGCACACCGCGAATGACGCGCTTCACGCCCGCGACGGCACGAGGTGCCACGCTGAGTTGACGAATGCCCATGCCAATCATCGCGAACACCGCCAGCGGTTGCGAGGCCATCTCACCGCACACGGATACGTCGATGCCGTGCGCGCTGCCGGTCGATTGCACCTGCGCCATGAGACGAAGGACCGCCGGATGAAACGGCGTGAAGCGCGGTGCGAGGTTGGCGTTACCACGATCGACGGCGAGCGTGTATTGCACTAAGTCGTTGGAGCCGATGCTAAAAAAGTCGACATCGCGCACCAGCGTGTCACTCGCAATAGCGGCCGCTGGCGTCTCGACCATCACACCAAGCGGAAGGTCGGCGCGAAATGGCACCCGGCGCGCGGATAGCTCTTCGACGCACGCCTCCATGAGCTGCCGCGTCTCACGCACTTCGTCAACCGTCACAACGAGCGGCAGCATCACACGCAAATCGCCGTGCACACCTGCGCGCATGAGTGCTTTCAGCTGCACCTTGAACAGTTCGCTCTCATCGAGACACATGCGGATTGCGCGCCAACCGAGAAACGGATTGGCTTCACTCGGAAATCCCCCGATCGGCAGCTTGTCACCGCCGATATCAAACGTGCGAATAATCACGGGGCGCGACCCGAATGCCTTGAGCACCCGTCGATATGCGCGGTACTGTTCGTCTTCGTCGGGCATGTTGGCGCGGCCGACCACCAGAAACTCGGTGCGCATCAGTCCAACGCCGTCGGCGCCACTCGCCGCCGCCATTTCCGATTCGTCGGGCACATCGACGTTTGCACGAATCGTGATGCGTACGCCATCGATCGTGATCGACTCGCTCATCGCGAGTTCGCGCACTTGGTCGGCCTGCCCCGCCTCTTCAGCGACACGCTGCCGAGCAAACGCGATTTCGGCGTCGGTCGGTGCGATCATGAGCGTGCCTTCCTGCCCATTGAGAATCGCGACTTCACCGCCGTGCAAATACGAGAGCGCGTTGCGCAAGCCGACGACCGCCGGCAGCCCCAATGAGCGCGCAAGAATGGCGACGTGCGCCGTGGCGGTACCGGCATCCGTCGCGATCGCACTGATGCACTCGCGATCGAGTTGCATCGTCAGCGACGGTGTCAGATCATGCGTGACGAGAATTGCATTTGTGCCGCGCGGCAGATCGACGGGATCGTGATCGGGGAGATCGAGCAATATCGACAACACGCGAATGTGCACGTCGGTCAGATCGCCAACGCGTTCGCGCAACATCGGCGCCGTGTGACGCGCGAAGTGCTGACGCCATTCCAATAGCACCAGATCGAACGCTTTTTCGGCGCCGAGATTTTGACGAATTAACGCTTCAGAACTTTCGGTGAGTTGCTTGTCGTCGAGGATTGATACCTGTACGTCAAAAATCGCCGCTTCCTCTGGACCGGCCGCAGCTTCAGCGCGCACACGCAAATGGCGCAATCGCTCCCGCGCGCGCTCAAACGCATCGTGCAGGCGCTGGATTTCCGCAGGGATTTCGCTGTCATCGATGACCCGCTGCCGAACTTCCGGCACTTCCCATCGCAATACATGCACCGGTCCGACGACAATTCCCGGCGACGCGGGAATGCCGCGCAGAACGGATTGCACGCTGTTACGACTCGCCGAATCGCGAGGCGACAAGCGCGCTCAATGCATCGAGCGCGACGTCGGCGTCAGGCCCGGTGGCACGCAGCGTAATGCTGGCGCCAAACTCGGCGGCCAACATCATGACGCCCATGATGCTCTTTCCGTTCACCTCAAGATCATCGCGAGAAATCGTGATGTCGCACGAGAATCGCGATGCCGCCTTGACCATTTCCGCGGCGGGACGCGCGTGCAGGCCGTGCTTGTTGACGATTTGGACGGAGCGCTCTGCCATCAACGGACCACCGAGTAAAGGACAAAAAACGCAAGCAGCATCAGGATCACGCGCCAGGCCTCGGCGCGGCCATGAAGTCGAACGAGCAATACAGCTAAGACGGGCGTTACGATGGTCACCGCGATTGGAATTGGCGAGAAGGGCGCGCCTCCACCGATCGCACGATGCGCTGCCAGCGGAAGCGCCAGCCCGCCGAGCACCGCAGCCCCTCGTCCAATGTAGCGCGGTCCATGCTGAAGCACTGGATGTCCCATCGCGGAAGCAACTCGTAGGCCATGGCGCCAACCTGCTCGCACTCCCCATTCTCGGAGACCGATGTGCCCCACGTTATACAGCAGCAGAAACCCAACCGCGACTCCAAGCGCCGACCAATGCAAGCCAAACAAGAGCAGGCCGACGAGGGAGCAGGCCGGCAACCATGAGGCCCACACGAGCCGATCGCCCACGCTGCCAAGCGGTCCGCACAACGCCGTGCGAAAGCGCGTGATGCGCACGGGGTCCACTTGATCGACCTCAACCCGGGCCAGCGCCCCGACGGCGAGCGCGGCGAGATATGGATGCGCGTTGAAGTATGCACTTTGGCGCGCAAGTGCCTGCCGATACGCAGGACCGCCAACGCCGCCCGGTAGCCCTCGAAGCGCGGGCTCAACACAAAATCCGATGCCATTGCCAAGCAGGATCTCGTAGTTCCACGAACCTTGAATCGCGAGCGATCTCGTCAGCATCGCAATTCGCGTTCGTGGGTCGAGCGGCCGCACCACTGGCGGCACTCCGACGGCTGGCGTGCTGACTGGCGGTGTAGGCGTGGGGGTCTCAGACACCGATTGCCACCAGTGCCGTTCCGACGGCAAGCGAGGCGAGGAACAACCGCCGCGTACCGCTGATGGCGTGAAAGTCCTTCCAAACGGACGCCGCGGCAACCGCGCCCACGGCGGTGATCACGACAGCCCGCGTGATGTCATCAGGAGTCGACCACCGCGCGTCGACCCACGTCACGAGAATGGCTGACGGTACATATGCTACGAGCCCGAGAAACCCACCGCGTACGAGGTCGGCGGTCATGCCAAACACTTGCAGGCCAATGACTGTGTTGCGATTGCCCTCGGCGAGTTGTGTGAGGCGCGGACGGGCAAATGCC
>JANXUN010000484.1 GCA_025356185.1 Gemmatimonadaceae bacterium | reverse complement strand
TCGCGCCCTGGGAAGTACGGAATGCTCACAGCGCTCACCATGTCGCCGTCAACTTGGTCGGCCATGGGAACCGTCATGCGCGATCCGATGGGCGTCACCCACACGCCGACGCCACGCTTCCACGAAATCTGCGAGACGTTGTCGCCACGAAAGAGCAGCTTCTCTAATCCCACCTTTCGCACGCCCATGCTGACGGACATGCGTTGCGTGGTGGTGGCCCGATACGACTGAAGGGCACTGTCCTGGCGTTCGCGTGCGTCGCGGGCGCGTTCGAGAATTGCGCGGGCTTCGGCCGAGCCAAAGGCACTCACTGAGGCGGAGTCGGCGCGCGCACGCTTGGTCGCGCTGTCCCCACCAAGACGTTTTCTGGCGATCGAACGCGCATCGCGCAGCGTCTCGCGCAACTGTGTGCGTTCGGCAGCGGTCAGCGTGTCCTTTGGCACCACTTTCGCCGGCGCCTTGCTGCCTGCCTTTGCCGGCGGAGCGGGCGGAGGTGGTTGTTGCGCCCATGCGCTCGCCGCAGACACTATCAGCGCGATTGCCACGGAGCGGGCGACGCGAGGGCGCGAGACGGAAGGAAGTGGCTGCACGGCGCGGAGCTGGAGGGGGGTCGACCGAAGTACAACGGCTCGTTTGTTTCCTACGCGCCGATGTTGGATCGGGTTTCCCCGTGGCGCGACGGCGTCTCAAACGTAACTTCGGCTGTGTCCCAGTCTCGCGTCGTCCTGACCGCATTCCGGAGTTACGCCGTGCCCGTCTCTCAGCGATCCGTCCGCACCTTCTTATCAGCGGCTCTCATACTCGCCAGTACACCGGTTGGTGCCGTCGTTTCGGCGCAGCAGCCCACAACCCCCACGCCCGCGGCGGCACCAGTCAACCCGCAGCTCGAAAAACTGAAAGCGGAAGCGCTCACGCTGGTGGACGCGCGCGCCAAGCAGGTGCAGGAAATCGTGGACATGCTGTTCTCATTCCAAGAGTTGGGTTTTCAGGAGTTTGAGTCGCAAAAGTACCTGACGACGCTCCTTGAAAAGGAAGGCTTTAAGGTCGAGCGCGGTGTGGCCGGCATTCCCACAGCGTGGACGGCGCGCTGGAGCTACGGAACGGGCAAACCCGAGATCTCCCTCGGATCTGACGTCGACGGCATTCCGCAGGCGGGTCAAAAGCCCGGTGTCGGCTACAAAGAACCGATGATTGCAGGAGCGCCGGGACACGGTGAAGGACATAACTCGGGACAAGCCGTCAACATCGTCGCCGCGATCGTCGTGAAGAACTTGATGACACGGGACAAGATCAGTGGATCGATTTTGTTGTGGCCCGGAATCGCCGAAGAGCAGATGGCCGGCAAAGCGTTTTTGGTGCGCGCGGGCATTTTTAAAAACACCGACGTCACGCTGTTCACGCACATCGGCAACGACCTCGGCGTCTCGTGGGGCGCGAGCGGTTCCAGCGCGCTGATCTCGGCCGAATTCAAGTTCAAAGGTGAGAGCGCGCACGCGGCCGGTGCGCCGTGGCGTGGCAAGAGTGCGCTGGATGCGGCGATGTTGATGGGCACGGGATGGGAATACAAGCGCGAACACCTGCGCTTGCAGCAGCGATCACACTACGTCATTAAAGACGGCGGTGATCAACCCAACGTCGTGCCGAGCACCGCGAGCATTTGGTTTTATTTCCGCGAGCAAGACTACCCGCGTACGATGGCGTTGTTTGAGGCGGGCAAAAAAATGGCCGAGGGTGCGGCGATGATGACCGACACCAAACTCGATACCGTTTTGATTTTGGGATCGGGGTGGTCAGGGCATTTCAGCAAGCCAATCGCCGAAGCAATGCACGCCAACGTGCAAACGGTCGGCATGCCCAAGTGGGACGACAAGGATCAAACGCTCGCGAAGGGCATTCAGAAAGAGTTGGGCTCGCCCGACTTTGGTCTCGAAATGCAAGTCAACAAGCAGTTGCGCGGCGCGGAAGTTCCGCAAAACTGGATGGGTGGGGGTTCTGACGATATCGGCGACGTCTCGTGGAACGTGCCGACGATCACGCTGCGTTATCCGTCCAACATTCCCGGATTACCGGGGCACAATTGGGCGAACGCCATTTCGATGGCGACGCCGATCGCGCACAAAGGCGCGCTTGCGGGCGCGAAAGTGCAAGCACTGACGATGCTCGACATCTATATGACGCCGAAAATCGTCACCGATGCGTGGGACTACTTTAAGAATGTGCAGACGAAGGACATCAAGTATCAGCCGTTCATTCGTCCGGGCGACATGCCGCCGACTTATCTCAACGCCGAGATCATGGCGCGTTATCGCGAGCAGATGAAAAAGTTTTACTACGATCCGACCAAGTACAAAACATATTTGGAGCAGCTGGGCATCACGTATCCCACGGTGCGTCCGCTCGAAGCAAAGCCCAAAGGTCCATGAAGCAAAAGGTCGAGCAACTGATCGCCGATCGGCGCGGATACGACGGCGCCGACATCATCTTCACGATGAATTCGGCGGCGCAGAAGCGCGCGGCCACGGGCGCGTCCGTCATTAACGCTACGGTTGGTGCCCTGCTCGATGACGACGGGAAACTGGTCGCGCTCAGCACGATCATGGAGACGTATCGACAGCTCACGCCGATGGAAATCGCACCGTATGCGCCGATCGCTGGCGATCCGGCGTATTTGTTGGCGTTGACGCAACGGCATTGGCCTTCGCTCTCGTCGTACGGAATGGGCGTCGCGACGCCAGGAGGCACGGGTGCGCTGGCGTTGAGTTTGCGCAATCTGTTGCAGCCGGGCGATCGATTGCTCACGGCGTCGCCGTACTGGGGACCGTATGCCACGCTCGCGCTCGAGAATCGCGTGGGCCTATACACCGCGCCCTACCCCGCGCCGAATGGCGCGATTGATGTCGATGCGTGGAGCGAACTGGCCGAAGAGATTTTACGCGCGCAGGGTCGATTGGTGTTGTGGCTGAACGATCCATGCCACAATCCCACGGGTCGTAGCCTCAGCGCAGCCAATCGCCACGCATTGATGCAGATGCTGCGCGACCTTTCGAGCGTCGGCCCGATCACCTTGTTGCTGGACTTCGCGTATCTCGATTACGCGCGCGACCAGCACGCGGTGCGTGAGGCGTTAGACGACTATGCCACGTTTGGTGCAGAAGGGTCAGTATTGGTTGGTGCGACGTTAAGCATCAGCAAAGCGTTCACGCTATACGGCGCGCGCGGCGGCGCGTTGGTATTTCCGTGGTGCACGGACCACGCCCTGTTCAATGCGCTGTCCACAAGTTGTCGCGGTACGTACTCCAATTGTGCACGCGCACCTATGAGTGTGATGAATCGTGTCGCCGCCAGCAGTGCGCTGCAGTCACAACTCGCGCAAGAACACGCTCACTGGAGCGCGGTACTGACACGACGGGCGACTGCGCTGGATGCATCGCTCCGCGCAGAAGGGTTAGCGGGACAGTCGTGGGACGGCGGATTTTTCATAATGATCGACGCCGATGACCCATTTGCCGTGAGTGATCGGCTGATGGAGGAAGGCGTGTTTGTCGTACCCACAGAGCACGGATTGCGCGTTGGTGTGTGCGGCTTGCGCGAGTTAGATGCACCACGATTTGCCGCAGCGATTCGCAAGTGCGGTGGACCCATACCAGGAGTGGCGTAACATGCGCGTCGTGCAGCTTGTCATTGGTGCACTTGTCCTGACGTGCACGTCTTCGGTTGCCCTGATTGCACAACCGGTCATCGCGGATGCCGCACTCAGCGCCGAAATCGATCGACGCACTGCAGCAATCGCCGACAAAGTCACAGCGTGGCGACACGACATTCATCAACACCCCGAGCTCGGCTACGCAGAAAAACGCACGGCCGGAATTGTCGCTGCGCATCTCAGGTCACTGGGCATCGAAGTCCAGGAGAACGTAGGCGGCATCCCGGGCGTCGTTGGCATTCTGCACGGAGCCAAGCCCGGTCCAACGGTGGCGCTGCGGGCAGATATGGATGCCTTGCCCGTGACTGAGATGGTGGACCTGCCATTTAAGTCGACAGTGCGCACCGTGTACAACGGCCAAGAAACTGGAGTGATGCACGCGTGCGGCCATGACATGCACACGGCGATGTTGATGGGCACGGCCGAAGTATTGGCAGGACTGAAGGATCGACTGCCTGGTACGGTGAAGTTCTTATTTCAGCCGGCCGAAGAAGTCCCACCGCGTGGTGGTGCGCAACCGATGATTGATGCAGGTGTAATGAAAGGAGTTGACGGTGTATTTGGCCTGCACGTCGGCACCGGTGTGCTTGGCGAGATGCATTACAAACCTGGCGCGTTGAATGCGAGCGCCGACGGATGGCGTATCGTCGTTCATGGCAAGCAGGGGCATGGCGCGATGCCGGCCAGAGCGGTGGACCCTATAGTGGTCAGCGCGGAAATCATCACGGCGCTGCAAACCATTGTGTCACGCGAGCTGGATCTGACGGTCGCACCTGCAGTGGTCACGGTGGGCGCCATTCACGGCGGACTGCGCGAAAACATCATTCCCGATTCAGTGTGGATGATCGGTACGATTCGCACGTTTGACGCGAAAATGCGCACGACGATTCACGAACGCATGAAACGTATCGCTGAAAACATTGCGATCGCGCATGGTGCCACGGCAGATGTTCACATTGATGTTGGCTATCCTGTCACCGTGAACAGTGCGGCGATGGTCGCCAAGTTTTTCCCGACGCTTAAGCGCGTTGCCGGTACGGCGGGCGCGTCCGAGGGAAGCGTCTCGATGGCGGGCGAAGATTTTTCCCGATTCGCCGAACAAGCACCGGGATTCTTTTTTAACTTGTCCGTGACGCCGCCGGGCGTCGATCTCAAGACTGCCGCCAGTAATCATTCGCCGCTGTTTCAGGGCGATGATCGCGCCCTGCCTATCGGCGTGCGCGCGATGAGTAACATGGCGATGGACTTTCTTCGTTCTGGCGGCGCGCCAAAGCCAATTCCATGACCGATACCAACGTGGCAGATACGAATCGACGTCCACGCGACGATGAACTCGACGTGTACGGACTAACAGACATCGGCAAAGAGCGTCGCAACAATCAGGATCATTTTCTGTTGGCCAACGTGCGCCGACATGTCACTGTGTTGCAAACGAGTCTTCCCGATGCGGCGCGATTGGAAGTGCACGATCAGCGCATCGCGTTTTTGGCGATGATCGCCGACGGCGTGGGCGGATCGGTCGGCGGGGAAAAAGCCAGCGCGACGGCGCTCGAAATTGCGATGCAGTATGTCGGCGCCAGCATGCACTGCTATGAGCATGGCGAAGCAACCCAAGAAATCTTCATCGAAGAATTGCAGTCGGCGGCGATGAAGAGTCATGAAGCGGTGCTCGAGCGTGCGGAGCGTGAAGCGGATGGCCGCTCGATGGCCACTACACTCACGTTGTTTCTTGGCGTGTGGCCATGGTATTACCTGCTGCAAGTCGGCGACTCACGGTACTACCTGTTTCGCGACGATGCGCTCACGCAGATCACGCGCGACCAGACGCTCGCGCAAGATTTGGTCGATCAGGGGGTGTTCACGCGCGCCGTCGCTGAGAAATCCCGCTTGGCGAACGTACTGTCCAGTGCGATTGGCGGTCAAACCACGACACCCGTGGTGACACGCTTACGCGCCGATTGGCACAACGTGCATTTGATGTGTAGCGATGGACTCACCAAACATCTCACCGATGAACAGATCGCCGAACGTTTACGCACGATGACGTCGTCAAAGCAGGTGTGCGAAACGTTGCTGGCCGATGCGCTCGCTGCGGGTGGCTCTGACAATATTACGATCATCGTCGGTCGCGCGATGATGCGCGACCAAGGGTAGCTTAGCGCGCTGACGCGTTAAATTTTGGGCATGACTACTGTGCCCACACCGCAATCGTCGCGTCCCGGCGATCTGTCGCCCGAGGAGTTTCGCGCCGCCGCTCACGCGGCGGTTGATTGGATCGCCGACTATCTCGAACACCCGGAGCGCGTTCCCGTACGCAGTCGCGCGCGGCCGGGTGATGTGACGAGCGCATTGCCTGCGTCGCCACCGAAACACGGCGAGCCGCTCGCAGACATGATGGCAGACTTTGAGCGCATCATTCTTCCGGGCATCACGCACTGGAATCATCCGTCGTTCTTTGCGTACTTCGCGAATTCGTCGACGTATCCAGGCATCCTCGGCGAACTGCTCACGGCGGGGCTTAATGCCAACGCGATGATGTGGATCACAAGTCCCGCGGCGACTGAACTGGAACAGGTCACACTGGATTGGTTGCGTCAGCTGATGGGATTGCAGGACGGTTGGTTTGGACAAATCACCGATACCGCGAGTGTCAGCACGTTTTACGCACTCGCGGCCGCGCGTGAAGCGCTTGGTCTGGATATCCGCGCACGCGGCATGGCAGCGCGACACGATTTGCCGACGTTGCGTGTGTACTGCAGCGAACACGCGCACTCGTCGATCGATAAAGCCGTGATCGCGCTCGGGTTGGGACACGACAATCTCATCAAGATTCCCGCCGACGAACACTTTCGTATGCGCCCCGAGGCATTGCGAGAAGCGATCGCCACCGATCTCGCTCTCGGACATCTGCCGATGGCCGTCGTGCCGTGCATCGGAACGACAAGTACGACAAGCGTGGATCCAGTTCCAGAGATCGTACGTATCGCCAAAGAATTCGATTGCTGGGTGCACGTTGACACGGCCTACGCA
This sequence comes from Gemmatimonadaceae bacterium, assembly GCA_025356185.1. GTDB lineage: Bacteria > Gemmatimonadota > Gemmatimonadetes > Gemmatimonadales > Gemmatimonadaceae > Gemmatimonas. The sequence goes on along the minus strand of JANXUN010000484.1, from coordinate 2,087 downwards.
GGCCCCGCGGCGATCGTCCCAGAGCTGCGCTATCTGTTAGACGGCGTTGAAGGCGCCGACTCGATGGTGGTGAATCCGCATAAGTGGTTGTTCACGCCGGTCGATTGCTCGGTGCTGTACACCAAGCGCCCCGATGCACTGCGTCAAGCGTTTGCACTGTTGCCCGAGTATCTGGTCACCAAAGACCAAGATCAGGTCGTGAACTTGATGGACTACGGTATTCAGTTGGGACGGCGCTTTCGCGCGCTCAAATTGTGGATGGTGCTGCGCGCGTTCGGCGCCGACGGTCTCGCCGAGCGTATTCGCTTTCATTGCGAACTCGCGCGTGACTTTGCGGGCATGGTGCACTTTGAAGGCGGGTGGGAGCTCACCGCGCCGGTGCCGCTGTCACTGGTGTGTTTTCGCTACGCGCCGGCGCATGCGAGCGAAGATGCGATCGCCAGTATGAATGCCGCAATTATGGAGCGCGTGAATGCCGAAGGGCGCGCGTATCTGTCGCACACCAAACTCAACGGCAAGTACACGTTGCGATTGGCGATTGGAAACATCCGCACGGATCGTTCGCACATCGAGCAGGTGTGGAGCGAACTGCGGGCTGCGGCAACGGCGGTCGCGGGCTGACGGCTTGCGGCTTGGTTTGCTTGCGCGCATTATTGGATTGTGCGCTCGGGGCGCCCGCGGGTCCGCGCGAATGACTGAGTCTTCCCGTCGAATATTTATGCGTCGTTCGGCACTCCGTGCTGGCCGGCTTGCGGACCGCTGGCATTCGGCATGGAGTCTGTATGTCACGCAAGCAGTTGCCTGCACACCCGAGTATTGATCAGCTTAAAATTCAATCGAAGGAATTGCTTCGCGACGCCCGCAAAGGCCATCACGATGCGCTGATGCGATTTACCATCCTGCCGTCCTTGGCAGGCCGCACGATCAGTTCAGTGCAGGCCGGAGCGCTTGGCTTGCACGACGCGCAATCGGTCATCGCCCGCGAGTATGGCTTCGCATCCTGGAGCGCACTGCGCGATCACATCGACGAGCACGCGCTGTCGCTCGCTGCTGCCGTCGATGCGTTTGTTCACGCGTCGACTTCGGGCCGCGCTGATAAAGCAGAGCGACTGCTCACACAGTTTCCTGCGATTCGCAGCGCCAGTTTTGAAACAGCGTTGTTGTTGGGCGACGTACAACGCATACGCGCGGAACTAGTAGGCGACGCGTCCCGTGCCGTTACGGCAACCGGGCCGCGCAGCTGGGAACCCCTGTTGTACATCTGTCATTGCTCCGCGTCGAACGAGGCATCAGATATTACTGCGCGTAGAGCCGGACAAGCGCAGATCGCCGAGTTGCTGCTCGCGAATGGCGCAGATCCAAATTTGCGGTTTCCATGGGAACATCACGGTGTACGTCGACCGGTGCTCTGGGGAGCTACGCGCGAGTCGCGAAATCCCGCGCTTGCCCACGTGTTGTTGCGCGCTGGAGCAGTGGCCGACGATGGTATTACCTGGACACTCGCCATCGGTGCAGGCGACGTGGCGACGCTGCAGTTGATGCGCGCACACGGCGCGTCACTTGAGCAGACATGGCCGACAGACAATTCGCCGGCACTGTATGCCGCGTTGTCGTGGGCGGGCTCAACGTCGGCCATCTTCTGGCTGCTTGCACAGGGCGCAGACGCAGATCCCGTGTGCGCGAATAACGGCGAATCGCCGATGCATGCGGTCGCGCGCAGTTGGGGCGTTGATGTTGCGATTGCACTAGCGTCGCGCGGCGCAGATCTTGAGCGCGCCCGCGACGACGGACGATCTCCGTACGCCGTCGCCATGCTCGCGGGCAATCATACCGTTGCCGAGTGGCTCGCGCTGCGCGGCGTGAAAACCTCGTTGTCCGAAATCGATGCGCTCGTGTCGGCGTGCAGTGCTGGTGACGCAGAGACCGCGCGTGCATTACTGCATCGCGGCCCCTCGACCACACGCGACCTTCGCCATGAGCATTACGATGCGCTGTACCGCGCGGCGGAACGCGACGATACAAAGGTTCTTGAGTGCTTGTTATCGTGCGGATTTGATATCAACCATCCCGATTCGTCAATCGGAAAA
>JANXUN010000667.1 GCA_025356185.1 Gemmatimonadaceae bacterium | reverse complement strand
TGTTTGCGTCGGGACATCCGATTCACGAATCGCGCGCGGCACTGACGGCGGTGCTCGACGAGTTCGAGCGCGCGACGGGCGAGCCTCCGGCATTCTTTCACTTGAATGACAGTGAGGGTGCACTGGGCTCCAACAAGGATCGGCATCGGCGAATTGGTGAGGGGCTTATTGGCGCGTCGGCGTTTGCGTGGTTGGCGCAGGATGCGCGCGCGCAGGGCATTCCACTCATCTTGGAAACGCCGCAGCATAACGAGGAAATTGACGACGACGACGACACGCCCGACGCATGGGATGTCGAATCGATTGCGTTGTTACGCACGCTCGCGGACACGGTGGTGTGAACGTTTTTGCGTGTGTCGGCGGAGAAATGATGCGCGTCAGAGGGAAAAACATGCGCGTCAGAGGGGAATTTGCATGTTTTCAGAGGGGAAATCACGCATTCCCCTATTGCGCAGTACATTCGTGATTGTAGTTTGTGCCTCGTCCGCGTAGCGCGTCCGCGCATTCGCGCGACCGACGGAGCATCAGTTCCGCTCGACGCGACCCTACCGGTCAACACCTATAGGAGACCCTATGGCCCCAGCAAAGAAGTCCGCAAAGAAGGCTGCGAAGAAGGCGGCCCCGAAGAAGGCAGCAAAGAAAGCCGCACCGAAGAAAGCTGCAAAGAAGGCCGCGCCGAAAAAGGCAGCGCCAAAGAAAGCCGCTCCAAAGAAGGCCGCGAAGAAGGCCGGCAAGCGCACGCCGAACGCCGCGTTCATGAAGGCGCTCAACGTGTCGCCCGCACTCGCCGCCGTGATTGGCGACAAGGCCGTGCCGCGTACCGAAGTCGTGAAGAAGCTCTGGATTTACATCAAGAAGCACAATTTGCAGGACGCGAAGAACCGCCGCATGATCAACGCCGACGACAAGCTCAAGGTGGTGTTCGGTGGCAAGGGTCAGGTCAGCATGTTCGACATGACGAAGCTCGTGTCGAAGCACCTGTCGTAACCTCCGGTTCGTCTCCGGCGTATACAAGGGGGCGCATCCCGCGGGGATGCGCCCCCTCTATGCACCAACCATTTCTCTGATTCTTCGTCTCCGTGGCCACCAAAACGCAATCGTCGAAAAGCAGTGTGAAAGCATCGGGTTCTGTTGCCGCGCTGCGTGCCGGAAAATCGGGCGGAAGCGGCGCCACGAGTGTGTGGGAAAACGTGAAGGCGATTTTGATCACCTTGGCGTTCTTTCTGTTTTTCCGCACGTTCCTCATCGAAGCGTATCGCATTCCGTCGGGGAGCATGATCCCGACGCTGTTGATTGGCGATTGGCTGTTCGTGAACAAGTTGGTGTACGGCCCCAACGTGCCGTTCACCGATTTCAACTTTCCGGGTTACGCGGAACCCAAACGTGGCGACATCGTGGTGTTCAAATCCCCCGATCAGATCGATCTGCCCGAAGATCCCAATCCGACGCTCGTCAAGCGGTTGGTCGCGGTGGCGGGCGACACGATCTACATGCGCGGCGGCTTGCTGCACGTGAACGGGATGCCGCAAAAGCAGACGTTTCCCGCCTCGGAAAACGTCAAGGGCGATGGCACGTTTTCTCATCCGCTTTTTCAGTGGCAAAAAAAGTTTGAGCTGCACGGTTCGCGATTTGGCGAACCGCCTGCGCAGCCCGCGCTCGACGACTGGGGACCGATGATCGTTCCCGCAAAGCATCTCTTCATGCTTGGCGACGCCCGCTACGATTCCAAAGACGCGCGCTACTGGGGCTTCGTGCCGCGTGAGAACGTGCGCGGTCGGCCGGTGTTCGTTTACTACTCCTACAACGCCGATAGCGATCGTCCGTTGTCGTTCATCACGGACATTCGATGGGGTAGGATCGGGACGATTCTGCGGTAACGCACGGTCCGTTCCGTTCTCTCAAGAGCACTTCAGCGAATCGCGACCGCGCCGTATATCTCAGTCATGCCTCTGAAAGTCCTCGCGCTGCTGCTCGCCCTACCGCTCTGTGCCGCGCACGCGCAATCCAAAGGCGCGGTCCACACGGACACGTTGTGGGCGCAGTCGCTCGGCGTTCGCAAAGCGCTCACCGTGTACTTGCCACCGTCGTATGCCACGTCGTCGACGCAGCGCTATCCAGTGTTGGTGTACCTGCATGGTATCACCGGCAATGAGCGCAACTGGGTCGATGCCGGGCACATTGATCGAGTGCTGGATTCCCTCGTGGGAGCCGGAAAGCCTGAGGCGATCGTCGTGATGCCTGACGGCGATGACGGCTGGTATACGACGTGGAACAGCCTAGCCGACATGGCCGCCTGTCGCGCGGATTCGGTGCGCAAAGAGCCTGCCGCGACATTTTGTGTGCCGTGGCAACACTACGACGATTACATCGCGCACGATATCGTTGCGCACGTCGATAAGAAGTACCGCACGATTCGCGACAGCAAACATCGCGGTATCGGTGGTTTGAGTATGGGTGGATACGGAGCCATCAGCATCGCACTGTCGTATCCGCACGTGTTTGGTGCAGCGGCTAGTCATTCGGGAGTGCTGTCGCCGCGATTCGCAGGTCCCATTCCATTCGCGGCCCCAGCGCGCTACGCGGAGACGACCGCACAGTTGCAGGCGTTGCCGTACAACATGTGGAAGTGGCTGGCGATTCCCTTTGGTCGCGACACGATCGGGTGGGTCGCGCGTGATCCCGCGCACATGGCGCAGCGCGTCCTGACGAACGCCGTGAAGTCGGGTCTCTCCATGCCGAGACTGCACATCGACTGCGGCGCGAGCGATGTGTATGTCAATCAAAACCGCGATCTGCACGCGGCATTGCAGCGCCTCGGTGTCACACACGAATACGCGGAGTCGCCCGGCGCCCACACGTGGGCGTATTGGACAACGCACGTGGGTGATGGCATCGCATTCATGCTTGCCGGGATGGGACCTCGGTAGTCGACTCCCTGCGCTGGCGTCCAGCGAGCCCGGGCGTAGCTTGGACCGTATGAGTCGGTTCTTTCCGCGCGACGTGATTCACTGGGGCGAGGAGCGGCTCCACCCGCTGCGCGCATTTGCTGTGCGCACGCTTGAACCTGCCGGCATCACTGGGCTCATTCTCCGCGCGTATCGCGCACTGGTTTTGGGTGCGACGGCGACCGCCGGATGGATGATTTTTGTTGGTGGGCTCACCGTCGGCGCACTCTTTCTGTGCGGCATGCTGACGTGGCACCTCGGCAACTTTCCCGTGCGGCGATGGCCGTTGCGCGTGGTGGCATTCATTCTTATCGAAGTCGCCGCTGAACTGGGAATGAGCTCGCTTTTGATCGGCGTTCACCGCGAGCGGTTTGGCGCGCGTGTGGCGTTGTGGGGTGACTGGTGGTCGATGGCGGCCCAGACGCTCATAGAACGGTCGATCATTATGATCGTTTTTGCACTGGTTCTCGCTGCCAGCGTGCAAGTTGTCCGCCGCGCCCTCGACAAGCGCGAGCCGCAGTCCGCCCCCGCGTCCTGACCGCGCCCAAACGCCGAGCCGGGGATGGCGGTATTTATCCGTGATGCTCTGTCCGTTCGAGCGATGACCCCGTTCCCAGCCCGTGCAGGATGACGACGTGGGGGGCGCCGATTCATCGTCGCCCGACGAGTCCACAGCGAACGATGCCGCCTTGGTGGCGCGTGCGCAACGTGGTGATGGAGCGGCGTTTGACGCGCTCATCACGCCGTTGCTTCCGCGTGCGTTGCGCGTCGCTCGACGATTGTTGAACGACGAACACGATGCGGAAGATCTCGTGCAGGATGCATGTCTGCGCGCGCTTGATCGCATCGAACAGCACGATCAGCAGCGCGCATTCGGACCGTGGTTTATGCGTCTGTTGGTGAATCTTGGACTCAATCAGCAAAAGTCGCGTCGTGTCCGACGCCATCAACCGCTGAGCGAGTTTACGCCGTCCGTATCGGCAACACCCGATCGGATCGTCGAAGATGTAGAAATACACGAACGTTTCACGGTTGCAGTGGCTGCGTTGTCTGCGCGGCAGCGACAGATCGTGATGCTACACGAAGTCGAAGGATGGACGACGACTGACATCAGTCAGGAGTTGGGGCTGTCACCGCAAACCGTTCGCTGGCACCTGCACGACGCACGACACACGCTACGAGACGCGCTGCACTTGCTGCGCGATCCCGAGCGCGAAGCAACATCGGAGAACGAATGAACCACCCTGATATCGAACCCACACGCGATCACGAGCTCGCCGCGCGACTGCGCGCGCTCGATGCACCGGTCTCGCCAGAAACGCTGAGCGCACTACGCGCAAGCATCATGGCTGCGGCCGCGCCTCGACTTGCCGCGCGTGCGCGACCGTTGCGTTTGGTGTCGTGGGTGGACGTCACCAGTGGTGTTGGACGCATCGCCATTCCGCTCAGTCTCGCTGCCGCGTTGTTCGCGATGGTGCTGTTGCGCGGACTGCCGCAAGCGACCTTTGAGACGGCACTGGCCGAAGAAACCACCGCGCTGGCGTACGCAGCAGTTGGCGATCACGAAGTTGCGCCGCAAGTGACGGACGAACTGTTGTTGCCAGAAAACGCCGATGCCGTGTTATTGGCGACGCCTTCCACATCGAGTCGGCCATGACCCGTGACGACACTGCCAACTCACGCGCGTCGCAATCCCGTTGGGTTGCGGCAGCCGTGATGCTGGCAGTTGCACTCGCGGGTGGTGCGGCCGGCGTCAGTTCAACTACGACAAAACATACATCGTACTCAGCGCAAACACGAACTAATGGGGGAAGAGAGGAGACTAGATTGGAACTGAGAAAGACGGGAAGTCAGCCATGAAAGTGAAATAAATAGAAAAG
>JANXUN010000642.1 GCA_025356185.1 Gemmatimonadaceae bacterium | reverse complement strand
AAACCGCGTTTCAGGCCGTGATGGATCGCGCGTATGTCGCCGGTGATGTCATCGTCATTCGCTACGAAGGTCCCGCCGGCGGACCAGGCATGCGCGAGATGCTCTCCACCACCTCGGCGATTTACGGCCAAGGCATGGGCGAAGACGTCGCGCTCATTACTGACGGACGCTTTTCAGGCGCGACGCGCGGATTGTGCGTCGGCCACTTAAGCCCCGAAGCCGCGGTCGGTGGCGCCATCGCGCTGCTGCAAGACGGAGACATTGTCGACATCAACGCCGACACCGAATCGATCTCCGTTCGACTCACCGACGACGAGCTCACCGCGCGCCGCGCCGCGTGGGTGCCGAGATCACACAACTATCAAAGCGGCGCGATCTGGCGTTATGCGCAGACGGTCGGTTCCGCACGCTACGGCGCAGTCGTTCATCCCGGGGGACTTGCGGAAACGCATGTATATGCCGATGCTTGAAAACATGGCACCGCGCCACCACTCCGTGTTCGCGCATTCATCGCGACTTATTAGCCTGCTACCGGTCGTCGTAACGCTTGTCGTTACGTCGATTCTTGTTGTATCCGTCCGGGAGCAAGGCCGCACCATCGCGATGATCTGACGCGAACGCCGCCCCTCCCGACACCACTCGGGAGCGGCAACCTTGGCGAATGTCAGAGGCCCCTCTCGCGGAAGGGGCCTTTCTCATTTTCCAAAGGCCTTCTGTATGAAACGTCATTCCGCTCGACAACATTCGACTGCAACTTCCCCGTTCCGCAAGTTTGATCCGCCGTTCACCGCTGACACGTTACGCCGTCGCGATGAACATCTCGACGCGATTCGCGTGACGGATGCAGCTTCGGACTTTCGTACGCAGGCAGACGGCTGTCCGCACGAGGATGCTGCCTAACGCCTTATCGCTTTTACACGTCACAGATGACCGAATCGTCTCCACGTTCAGTGCGTCGCCTTTTGTTGCTTGGATTGTTCGCCGCGATCGCGCTGAGCGTCAGTACGATTCTCGTTCAGTGCTCGCGACCAGCTGCGACAAGCGCTAACGCGCCGACCGCGCGTCAACTGTTCTTGGGCGTCGACGGGTTAGGGTGGGAATCATTTCAATACGCGCAGCAGCACGGACTGTTTAAACGATTTACGCATGCAGGGCGCATGATTGCGCCGTATCCGGCGATGAGTCACGGTTCGTGGACCGATATCATGGGAGCACGGCGCGCGTTCGGCGATCGCGGCAGATTGCCAACCGTTGAAGCGAAGTGGTTTGATCTGGACCAGATGCGCGTGGCCGATGATCCGCGCTTGGTGTTTGCGCGCAGTGCGAGTCCGTACAACTATATGCGCGCGTTCGACACATACTTCGATCCGCTCCTCGAGCCCCTGCTCTTCTTTCCCGGCCATCGACTGTTTGATCGCGAGCTCGAGGAAACCGAACGCGCAATTTTGGACGGGCTGACGGGCGATCGCTTCACGGTGTACATCAGCGGCACCGACGCGATGGCACATACGCATCTCAACGAGCTGCACCCCTACCTCGTGCAACTCGACGCGATGATTGAGCGCACGGTATCAACGCTCGAGTCGCGCAGTGGACCGGTCGACGTATGGTTGATCTCTGATCACGGCAACGCGGGCGCGTTCCGAGAAGGCGAGCCTGAGTCGTATTTGGGCATCGTGAACATCGATCGGGCGATCACGCGCGCGGGACTCGTTCGGCAAGACACCGGCACCGTCACAGATTCGTCGCATGTCGCAGTCGTCACGCTGGCGTTGGCATCGATGATTGATCTGTACTTTCCCGATCTCTCCCAGCGGCGCAGGTTTGTGGACGAAGTAGTACACGAACGCGGTGTCACGCTCGCGACGTGGCTCGAAGTTACGGACAGTTCGCGTGCGATCATTGTGCGATCTGCGACAAAGGGCGAAGCGAAGGTGCTGTGGCGAACCGTCGGCGGCGCTGTCGGGTTTGAATACGCGTACGTTGCGACGTCTGGCAATCCGCTCATGCTGCCCGATGCATTGATCTCAACGCCAACAGCACTGCGGTGGATCGCCGACTCGGTCATGCGCAAGGCAACGATCGAGGGACCATTCCCTGATGCGCTACACAAGCTCGTGGCGAGCGCGGAAAAATCCGTCGAAAACGCGCCCGACCTCATCATCAATCTCGACGACGCCTACGCCCACGAAGGCGAACTGAGTCGCATCGTGCGGATGGTACGTACGCATGGATCGCTGTCGCCGCGTTCGTCACTTGGCGTTGTGGCGAGTACACGATCGACTGTTCCGCACGATGTCCGCGCAGAGGAAGTCGCCGATCTCATGCGCATCGCGCCTCGCGCGCTGTTTAAGAATGCCGAGTGGTTGCATCCATCCGATGTGAGAGCGGCGGCGGAATCGCTCGCGCGGGCATCACCGATGCTTGCGACCGGTCATGGCGATCACTCGACGGACGCGGATGCGCAGCGTAAGACGCATCCGATTGTGCAGTCGATCGGGTACTTTGACTGGGCGACACTTAATTCGCTCCAGCATCTGTTACCATCACGCGACAAACACGCATCGTCGACTCACGCGACGAGCGACATCGATTGGAAAACGCAGTGGGATCGGCTCACGACTGTTGACGTGTTGCGTGGCCTTTCGCACGGCGTCGATACGTTGCTCGCGCTCACGGATTCACTCGACCCGTCAAAGATTGACGAGCGTCTCAAACTTGCCGCCGATCGCGTGCGCGGCATTCCTGAATTGCGCCCGCTGGCTCAGTTGCACGATGATCTCACACGCGAGAACTCCAACAAGCGCAAGTCATTCGCGACCAGTGGCGGTGCCAGCATGCGCGGTGCCGCGATGCTCACCTGGACCGTGCCGTTTTTTGTGCAAGCCGCACTCGACATTCCCGAGTCGGACAGCACGCCCGATCCGCGTGACCGCTCGTTTGCGCGTGCCTGGCGACGCGGACAACGCGACGCGATCGCCGCGCACCCCGAGCAACTGTTCGGTTCGTCCAGTGTCGCCGCGTCTCTCTTTGCCAACGTCTACGCCGAACGACTCGCGTGGCAACGCGTCGAACCGTCAACGATACCGCTGTTGTACGATCCGCACTTGTCCGACGTGACCGTCGTGCTCGTACCAGGCATCTATGGCGAGCTGTTCGATCACGAATTGTGGACGCGCGGATTACACGCTGTGCACGACAAGCTTGGTGTGCGTACAGTCACCGTGGGCGCCGATGGACGATGCAGCGCGGCGATTAACGCCGTGACCGTGCTGCGCGCGCTCACGTCCGACACACGACGACGTGTTGAGCGCGGTTACACGAGACCCCGCTACCTGCTGATCGGCTATTCAAAAGGCGGCATCGACGCGACACGTGCACTGCTCGCAGATTCTGCGTTCGCGCATGCGCAAATCGCGGCATTGGTCACCGTGGCAACGCCGCATTTAGGATCGCCCGTCGCTGAACGCGCGGAGTTGCCAGCATCGTTGCTGGAGTGGGCGTCGCGCGACTCCATTCCCACCGCGTGCAAAGCCGACGGCGCTGCGGCATCGCTGTACCCGGCCACGCAGCGCGAATTCTGGGCGGACAATGGGCCGCGCGTCGCGGAACGCACGCGGCTGTTCTCGCTCGCATTCGCATCGGATGTGCACGACGCGCATCCATGGATGAAGATCACCAAGCAGATCGGCCAATTTCCCGAGCCAAACGACGGCGTTGTCGCGGTGAGTGCTGCGCAGTTTCCTGCATCAGTACCCGCGGTGAATCTTGGCGTCGTCGCCGGCGATCACATCGCCGGTATTCGTGCGTCGGCATTTCCTCAGGAAGCGTTTCTCGAGTCCATCGTCGTGACCCTTGGCGAACTCGGCGCGCTTGACTCGACGACCACCGAAACGTGGGCGCGCGCGCGGCGCGTGTGGCAAACGCAGCCCGGTCATGGTGAACACAGCGCGTCGCGTGCGCCGTCATTTGCGCAATCACTGCGCCCCAAGAGTCCACTGCCCGGCGGATCGGCGGGTTGGACTCCGACGGCTACGTTCCGATTGCTCGAAGCCAGCAGCGTACAAGATCGTGGCATCAAAACCATGACGCTTGCGGGCACGCCGGCGGGCCTCGCCGTACGCTGCGATCAGCGCAATCTCAACGACTATCGCGCGGAGTACGAGTTCATCTACGACGCGGGCAACGGCGGACGCGAAGGCGACTTGCTTGACGGTTTCTCAATGGTCGCGGACAAAGGTTCCTCGTCCGGTCGTGCGTGTCACCTCGCAACGACGGGCAGCGCAATCAAGATGACGACGGTGAGCGTGCGCTTTCGTCCGAACGATTTTCCAACATTGTCAATGCATCTGCGCGTGGCGCGCAACGTTCACGACGTCGACGTTGGCATGCACCACAAGGGCGCGAATGACAACGCGTTCAAATTGTGGTTTGTCGTGCGTGACACACGCAAAGGCGCACCCAACGCGACGCGCCTGTTCGGCTATGCGTGGACGTCACTCGATCGCGAAGGCACGCGCCCGCCAGATGGCGGCCTGCGCGAGGCCGCTTCATCACGTCGCTCGTTAGTGGTCACCACGCTTCCCGAAGCGTGGCTGGTGACAATTGGTGACCCAGCATTGGGCGACAAATGGCAACAGATAACACGAGATCTTGCAAGCGATCTGCGACGCGCGTATCCGGGCGTTCCCGTCGGTGCATTTGAAGTGGTCGGCGTCACCATTCAATCGGACAGCGACGAGTCACACCAGCAAACCGAAGTATATCTCGATCACGTGACGTTTGGTCCGCGCGCGACTCGGTGACACCCGCGGTTGCAGTCG
>JANXUN010000480.1 GCA_025356185.1 Gemmatimonadaceae bacterium | reverse complement strand
GGCGGCGGAGTGCGACGCGCCTCCGTCAACGCCGGTAAAACCGCAGCTAGAAATGGTCCAACCGGTGAGGTTACCCGTCTCAAAGTCACCGTTCACGACTTGTGCAGGAAGCGATGCGGAGGCGCTACAGAAGAGTGCCAGAAGCGTCGCCGTCCGAAATAGTCTCATCGGTCAGTTTCTCGAGGGAAGGAAAAACGTGCGTTGCAACAGGGCACACTTTCGATGCTGCACGTGTCGCAAATGTCAGAAATATTCGTACCGACGCTGAACGCCGTTTCATAACCGTTGATATCGTCAGAATTGCTTAGGACACTAGCTTCGTGCGATCCTCAGCACACCGTCACGATCAACGCACTCGTTGTCCTCGTACTTGGAAGCCTCGTTGGGACAGTGCCGCAGGCGCTCGGATGGCAGGGCGAAGCACTTTTGATAGGAACGTCGATTGCGAGTGTTGTGGCGACGGTTGGCGCGTGCATCGCGCTGTTCCGGAGTCGCAATTCATCGCGAACCTCTCCGTAGCGTTAATCACGCTGCGCACTGATGGTGTCTTTTACGGCAGCCCCGCACCGTCTTTCCCCACCCAGTCGTACTCGTGCACTCCGTCCTTCATCTTCCACCGGGACGGATACACGGACTGCTGCCAATCCAACGGCTCGGCAAGCCGTTGCCATGACGCCGCCAACGCGAAGGCCGCTTTCAAGTCGCGCTTCTGTTCCGCACCCAGCGCATCGGGCGCGAGTGAAACGAACGTCATGGTTCCGCTGCGTGAAAGTAGATCGAGCCATTGCTTGTTCAGCGCCCACGGCAAATCCTTGGTGACACCGATGCAGTCCGCGTCAGCAACATAAAACGCGCCGTGCTGAACGCCGCGAAACGCGAGCGAGTTGACGCCCATCTTTCGCGTACGCGCCCACTGATTGCCGCTCGTGTCATCGCCTACGCGATTCATTTCGAAATGCCCAGCGGCAAGATGACTCACCGTGTTGCAGCCGATGACGACGCTGTCGCCCGCAGCTATGCGAATCGTTCGATACAATTCGTCGATGACTTCGGCGGTTGTGCGCAAGGGACCCGTGGCGAACGTCCAATTGCCGCGCGTCATATCGGCACCCATCTGAAATCCCCACCGACCAAACACATCGAACGTCGAGTAATCATGTTTGATGAGGTCGTATCCCCACGTGTGCAGGCGTGAGATGTCGGCAGAGACCTTTTCGAGTACTTCGGGAATTGTGGGATCGAGAAACGCTTTGTCACGCGGTAATCGCCAACTGTCGGGTGCATCTTTCATCGCTTGAAGCGGGCGAATCCAGATTCCTGCGCGCGCGCCAATGCGTTTGATATCGCCCGCCAACGCCTGCATGTCGCCAAACTTTTCATTGCCGTGGTCCCACGTTCCAACACCCAGTTTGTCTTTGCTGCGTTCGGGCTGCCAGCCATCATCGATTACTGAGAACGGTCTGTTGTTGCCAGTTGGCGCGAGTTCGACGAGATGCTCGGTATCCAGCCGCACGCTGGCCGCGCTGTTGTTGCCGTACGCCCAATACCAGTCGTTGCTGCCATACACCGGTTGCGATGTCAGGCGCGGCGCGGCGCACATCTGTTTGCAAAAGGCGTGCAGCGCAACGAATGCCGATTCACCAGCCTGTCCACTGCGACACACCACATCGCAAATGTCCAGCGCGCGTGCGCCAAGTTGGAGTGCAGCGCCGCCGCTTCGGACGTCAGCCCAGAGGCTAATTCCCTGTGGATCGATTTGCCAGAAGCAGAACGCTTTTGCTCCAGTGCGCACGCCATACGCGTGCGTCGACGTGCCGTTGAACGTCGCTGCGTACCACGGCATGACGCGATCAGGAGCCCACGCGCGCCATTCGAGATCCCCGTACGCGCGCTCCCACGCGTCGCCCATGATCAGCTTCGTCTCGTTCATCCGTCCGCGCCAACGCAGATGGATTCGTTTGATCGCACTGTTCGGCGCAACGAGCGCAATGTGCAAAGCGGATGCGCCAGGCGACGTTGAGACGACAATGTCGTTGTTGGACCAACGCCCGCCCGAGTTGCTGGACAAGACAACGTCACCGGTCGCCGTTTGCGCAGTGACGCTATCGGGTGGGCGCAGCAGGTTGAGAAATCCGAACGCAGGTGCAGACCTTCGTCGCGTTGTGTCGGCGCTCTCTACGTTGGCCCTGCTGCTGATGTCACGCGCATCAATCGGCAGTGACAGCGCAAGTCCCGAGAGCGTTAGGTGCTCAACAAACGAACGGCGCGATACTGGGTCGTGTGAGTCAGGCATTTCGGTCGGTGTATTTCTTGAACGCGCGGCGTCACAACGCGCTGGCAATGGACAGGGCGCGCAGCGTTTTGAGATGCATCATACCAAGTATTACTTCATCGCGAGCACATGCGCCACGAACTGATCGACCGCGATCTCGGTGCCTTGGTAAAAGCCCGATTCGTTGTTCGTCTTTAGATCTTCTTCACTCCGGTGCA
>JANXUN010000479.1 GCA_025356185.1 Gemmatimonadaceae bacterium | reverse complement strand
AAACGCTGCGCGACGAACCAGTGAGCAGCAACGTACTCGAAATTGTGCGCGATGCCGACAGAGTGGTCTCTCGCTTTGACAAGCGAACGGGTGCGTTCCTCGCCTTCGATCGCGACGGTACGATTCGCACGTTCTTCAAGCCCAACGATGGCGAACGATACTTTCGTCGTCAGGCAACGCGGCCGCCGTCACCGTGATGTCGCACCACAAGACGCCGTTCGTGACGCTCGTGGAGCGTTGGGCGCAGGTTGCCGACGATGTACGCGACGGGTACTCGCTCACGTTCGACGATTACCTCAACGACCTTGACCTTCGTCATCGCATCGCGCTACGCCTGAACCTCTCGACGGTGGATGGTATTATCGCCGCCGCCTTGCGTGAGTCCGATAATCGCTTTCGCGACGCAACGACGGAATCAGCCGAGTGCGTGTGGGGCTCCGACAACGCGCGCGACGAATCGTGGACGCCAGAGCGCGAGTGGTACTACTACCGTTTGCCTATCAGGCACGCGCCCGACTGGTAGCCTCGAGCCGTAAACCGAAGGCTCAGGCTGTGGGAGTGCTTTGCGGGCCAATTCAGCAGGTCACCCCTCTGAGTGGGGCCCCTGCCCGTCTATCTTTCAGGGCTATGGCGATCAGCCCTGAACTTACGGAACAAGTACGCGCCGCGATCGCGGTGCTGGAAACGCTCGCGGTGCACCGCGAACAATTGCTGGACGTGCCCGAAGAAGACCGGAATCGGTTTTTGCGTGCGGCCGGTGAAGTGTCGCGCCCCGATGCAATTCGTCGTCGGCAGATGGTCAAAGCAACCAAGCGTCAAAAGAAGGCCGACCGGCGCGAACACATCGACACTGCCGAGGCACAACTCAACAGCACCGGTATTCGTGAACTGCGTCGGCAAACGGTGTTCACCACGCCAAATTATTTACTCCCTGGCACCGATGCGCAGGACACGGTCGACGATCCCGACTTTCGCGACGCGCTTGAGCCGCAGCACTGCTACGTGTGCAAGCAAATGTTTTCGGTGCTGCACCATTTTTACGATCAGCTGTGTCCGACATGCGCGGCGTTCAATTACACGAAGCGCACGGAGCTGGCCAATTTGCACGGCCGTGTTGCGTTGTTAACGGGTGGACGCGTCAAGATTGGTTATCAAGCGGGCATCAAGTTGCTCCGCGCAGGCGCACACCTGATCGTCACGACGCGTTTTCCGCGCGACTCGGCCGCGCGTTACGCGATGGAGCCGGATTTTGGCGAGTGGGGACATCGGCTGGAGATTTTTGGATTGGATTTGCGCCATACGCCAAGCGTCGAAGCATTTTGTCATGAGTTGAACACGACGCACGAACGGTTGGATTTTATCGTGAACAACGCGTGTCAAACCGTGCGTCGTCCGCCTGAGTTTTATCGGCACATGATGGAGTTGGAAACGCGATCGATTGCGAACACGCCAGAACATGTGCGCAAGCTGTTGGGCGCGTACGAAGGCGTGCGGAGCTACAACATGTTGCCCGAAGCCGGCGAGATGGCCGATGGTACTGCCGTTGGTGCGCTCGGGGCGAAGCGATTGCAGGAAGTTGCTGGGTTAACGCACGCCGCCGAGCTGTCGCAAGTCGCGTTGTTGCCCGACGAGGCGTCGCCGCAAGCGCACCTGTTTCCGCAGGGGCAACTTGATCAAGACATGCAGCAGATCGATTTGCGTGGTCGCAATTCGTGGCGCATGCTGATGGATGAAGTGCCGAGCGTCGAGTTGCTGGAAGTGCATTTGGTGAACGCGGTGGCGCCGTTCTTGTTCAATGCGCGATTGAAGCCGCTCATGCTCCGCACACCCGAGCGCGACAAGCACATCGTGAACGTGTCAGCAGTCGAAGGACAGTTCTATCGGCGCTTTAAAACCACGCGTCATCCGCACACGAACATGGCGAAAGCCGCGCTCAACATGATGACGCGCACGGCGGCGGCCGATTATTTCAACGACGGCATTCACATGAATGCCGTTGATACGGGTTGGGTTACCGACGAAGATCCGGCGGAGATTGCCGCGCGGAAGGTTGAGGAGCATCGGTTTCATCCGCCACTCGACATCGTGGATGGTGCCGCGCGCATTGTGGACCCGATTATTGATGGCGTGAATACGGGGAACCACATCTGGGGCAAATTCTTAAAGGACTACGCGCCGACGGATTGGTAGAACGCGCGCTCAATCTCCGCGCCAGAAATCGTGGTCGCCATTGCGTCGAACGACCCGTCGGTCTTGAGCGTTCGCGCGACGTTCAAGAACGCCTCCCACGCGACCCGCGCGAGCGCACCGCCCACGCTAATGCGTCGCACGCCGAGTGACGCAAGCTCGTGCACCGTGGTCCAATTGCTGTTCACCAACACGTTAACGGGCTTCGGTGCAACCGCCTGCATCACGGCGGTGACGTGTTCGAGTGATCGAATGCCTGGCGCGTACAGGCAATCGGCTCCCGCCGCGGAGTATGCGACCAGTCGACGAATTGTCTCATCGATGTCCGGACGCCCTGCGATAAATCCCTCGCTGCGGCCGGTAAGCAATATGGGAAGGCCGGACGCGTCAATTCCATCGCGCGCTGCACGCATGCGATCGACGGACAATTCGAAATCCAGCAACGGCGTATCGATATCGCCGGTGGAATCTTCGATCGATAATCCTGCAACGCCCGTTTCAGTGGCGAGCCGCACGGTCTCGTACACGTCATCGGGTGCCGTCGCGAAACCGTCTTCGAAATCTGCGTTGACCGGAATCGTCACACTCGCCGAAATCGCACGCAGATGCGCGAGGCACTCGTCCAGCGAAACGCCGTTGTCTGTCCGTCCCATCGACCACGCATATCCGGCACTCGTGGTAGCAAGTGCGGCGAAACCCAAGTGCTCTAGCATACGTGCACTACCAATGTCCCATGGATTGGGAATGACAAAACAACCCGCGCGATGCAGGTCATGAAACGCCGCATGTACGCCAATCACTGCGTCACCGCCTCGTCGAGAATGTCTTGTAGATGCATGATCTCGTCGTCGTTCACCACGTGCCCCATGCCAGCATACAGCCGCTGTGTGACTTCGGCGCCGCACCGAATAAGGACCTCCGATGTCTCCATCACGCGTTCTTTCGGAATGTGCGAGTCAACGTCACTACAGCCGAGAAAAACGGGCATTTCGACGAAATCAAAATTGACGTCGCTCCATGTCGTGCCGTCGGGTCCTTGAAATCCGCCGCTGAATAGCACGACACCACCATAGCGTCGCGGATAGCGAATGCAGAACTCGGCGGTGAGACACGCCCCCTGCGAAAAACCGAGCAGCACGATTCGGTGCGCGGGCATTCCGCCCGCAATAAGGGATTCAACCAGTGCGTCGAGCATACGCATCGCCGAATGCAGCCCCGGCTGATTCGATTCCGTCGGCTGCATGAAGCTATTCGGGTACCACGACCCACCGGCGGCGGTGGGCGCCACACATGCCACACGTGGTCGATCGAATCGAGGAATAAGCTCGAGAATGTTCTTCGGCGCAGCATTGCGGCCGTGCACCATGATCAGTGCGAGGTCTGCGTTGTCGATCGGCGCGCCGTCGTAGACGACGACTGCACTCGCGTGGGGGTCCATGCGCATAACTTAGCGCGAAAATGCTTGGTGTGCGCGCGATGGCACGCGCGAGAGCATGCGCAGTCATTGAC
>JANXUN010000585.1 GCA_025356185.1 Gemmatimonadaceae bacterium | reverse complement strand
GTTCATCGTCCCCTCAGGGTCGGATAAAAGCGGGTCATTCGACGCCGCCTCCTTCGCTCATAAGCGCTTGCCGCACGTATTTCGCGCGCGCCAAGTTCGCCTCTGCCTCGGTCAACGTCCGCCCCTCCAAACGAGACAGGTGCGCTGACTGAGCGAAAATAAGGAGCTTGTTGAGAGTGTATACACTCAGGCCAGAGATCAGTTTCAGACCTACGGCCAGTCTCACGCCACTCAGAAAGTTCATGGCCTCTTCGAACGACAGACTGCGCGCGTAGCGCAGCGTGCCGTAGGCGCGCCACAACTTGTCCTCCATAATATATCCAGCATCGCGCACCAGAACACGACGCGCATCTTCCTCCCGCGCAATGACGTGTCTAACAACGCGCACGAGCAAATCTTGCAGTTCGTCCTCCGAGCGCCCCAGCGTGGTCTGGTTGGAAAGTTGGAAGAAATTCCCTACCACCTCACTCCCTTCTCCATACAGCCCACGGTAGGTCAAGCCCATCTGCTGCAACCCAGCTAATACTTTGCCAATTTCCTTCGTGAGCACGAGGCCGGGCAGGTGAATCAGCACGGACGCTCGAAGGCCAGTGCCTACGTTCGTGGGGCATGCAGTCAAAAATCCGAACTCGCGATGAAATGCATACGGCACTTGACTGCCGAGTTCTTGATCGAGTCGTTGCACGGCTTCGAACGCTTGCGAGACAGCGAAGCCCGACTGCAGCGACTGCAAGCGTAGATGATCTTCTTCGTTGACGAGCAAGCCGACGCGCTCGCCGAGAAACACGGCTGCGCCGCTGCGCAATGGATGCTGCGGATCGAGCCCCGCCAGCTCTTTGCTAATCAGGTGTCGCTCATGTAACAGCTGACGGTCCTGTGGCGACACATCTTCGAGCCTGACGAGCACGCTGCCGCGCAGGGCGGGAACGCCACCCAAAGCATCGCGCACCTGAGCCAGCATGCGGAGTCGTTCGCCTTCACGGGCCCGACCGGTGAACGCGTATCCGGACACGTTGCGTGCCAGTCGCATGCGAGTTGAGATGACAACGTCGGCATTCGCGCCAGACGCATCGAGCCATCCGACGCCGCCGTCCGGTAGCAGTGATAAGTCGAGGTGCTCTCGATAGCTGGTCATTCGATCACTCGGAGTCGATCGCGCAGTTCAGCTGCAAGTTCGAACTGTTCGCTGTCGACGGCGCGACGCAACCGATCACGCAAATCATGCAATGAATCGGGCTTCTCGAGCACGTGGGTCACCGGCACATCGTATTGAATACCGACGTGCTTCGAGCTGCCGTGCAAACGACGCAGCAGTTCGCGCAAGCTCTGCTCCATCGCATCGTAGCAGTGTGGACACCCTAAGCGCCCGGTGGCACGGAAGTCGCGCGACGTCGCACCGCAAAACGCGCAGGAGATTGCATCTTCTGCAGCTGCCGCGGCCTGTTGCTGCACCGCCTGCAAAATATCGCCGAGCGGATGCTGCGGAACGGTAAGCGTCGTCTCGACACCTTTCGCTGCCGCGCACTTTTCGCAGAGGTGCAACTGCGTCACCGCGTTGTCCACGATACGGGTCAAGTGAACGACCGCGTCACGCTCGCTGCAATTGTCGCACAGCATCAAGCCTCCCGTCGTCGCTCATCGGTGTGCACCAGTTTTCCCCCTTCCAACAATAGCGTCCTATGGGCACGGGCTGCCAGCGAGGGATTGTGTGTAACGACGACTAGTCCCAGCGACAAATCACGCGCGAGGTCTGCGAACAGGTCGTGTAGACGCTCGGCGTTAACCAGATCCAGATTACCGCTCGGTTCGTCCGCCAAAAGAAGCGAGGGACGAGCCGCAAGTGCACGTGCGACTGCGGTGCGCTGTTGTTCGCCTCCAGACATCTCCGACGGCCGATGATGCTGACGAGCACTCAATCCGACCCGCTCGAGGAGTTCTTCTGCCCGAGTTCGCGCGGCCGATTCGTCGGTGCCGGCGATGCGCATTGGGACCATCACGTTTTCTACGGCTGAAAACTCGCGCAGCAGGTGATGAAATTGAAACACAAACCCAACGGCGTGATTGCGCAGTTTTGCCAGCGCATCATCCTGTAGCGCAGCAACCGGTTGTCCCGCCAACTCCACGGTTCCAGCGGAGGGGCGATCGAGCGCGCCAAGCACCTGCAACAACGTGCTCTTGCCTGAGCCGCTGTATCCCATGATCGCCACCATCTCGCCACGTTGCACGGTGAGCGACACCTCATCGAGCACGCGAATCACGCCGCCATCACCGCCGCGAAACTCTTTCACAAGTCCCTGTGCGCGCACGACGGTCTCACGACCGACGCCGGGACGCACGGCGTCCACGTCGATATCGTCGACGCTATTCATGTCGAATCGCCTCGACCGGATAGAGCTTCGCGGCCTGGGATGCCGGATATAACGTCGCAAACGCAGCGATCGCCAAACTCGCGAGCGCCGTAAGTGCCACTTCCAGCGGAGCGATGGCGACTGGCAAATGATCGATGAAATAGACCGTCGGATCGAGCTTGATGAGTTGATAGCGCTCGATCACCAGCCCGACGGCTAATCCGAGCAACAATCCGCCAACGGTTCCGACGATGCCGATCGCAACGCCTTGCCAGAGAAAGATTCGGCGAATCGACCGCGCCGGCATTCCCATCGCGCGCAAGATTCCGATTTCGCGAGTCTTGTCCGCGACCACCATCGTGAGCGTGCTGATGATGTTGAACGATGCGACAATAACAACCAAAAACAGAATGAGCCCCATGCCAAGTTTTTCCAACTTGAGCGCTTGAAAGAGCTGAATATTCTGCTCCTGCCAATCCATCGCGCGCACTGGTGACTTGAGAGTCGCTCGAATGGTATCAGCGATCTTGCCAGCCTTCGTGCGATCAAAAGTACGCACTTCGATTCCCGTGACCGCGTTGCCCATGCCGGCAAAGCGCTGCGCTTCGCGCAAGTCCACGTAGAGATATAAATCGTCGTACTCGTACATTCCGGTTTCGAAAATCCCCGTCACGATCACACTATCCGGTTTGGGAATAATCGCGCCGGTGGACGCGTTCATTTCGATGTTACCCTGGCCCAGTAGCACGAGCGTATCGCCCGGAAACGCGCTGACTTTCGCGGCGAGCAACTTGCCGACGGCGGCCCCAGGTAACCGCCTGTCATTCTTGCGAAATTCGAAATTTCCCAGCACCGCGTGCGTACGAATCGACGTGACGTCGATACCTGGTGCGTCGCTGGAGTCGATTCCAACAACTTGCATATACGTGCTTAACGTGCCGTGTGCGTTGCGGACGAGTCCTTGGGTTTGTACGACGGGCGCCGTGGCAATGACCCCCTTCACCTTGGACACTGCGTCGCGCACGCTCCGCCAATCTTCCATGCGCATGTCTTCGCCGTACGGCAGCACCCGAATGTCAGGACTGCCAACAAGAATCTTATCGCGCATATCGCGCTGCATGCCGTTCATCAACCCCATAATCACGATCAGCGCGCTCACACCAACGAGCACGCCACCAATCGAGATCACGCTGATCAATGACAGCAGTCGTGAACCGCGACGACTGCGCAGGTAACGCCACGCAATAGCGAATTCGAGACGGCGCATGCGGCCGACTACTCTGCGCGCATAGTGGGAAACAAAATCACATCGCGAATATTCGGCGTGTCAGTCAAATACATGAATAACCGATCGATGCCGATGCCGACGCCGCCTGTTGGCGGCATGCCGTACTCCATCGCGCGCAAATAGTCTTCATCGACACCCGACGCCTCGTCGTCTCCGGCGTCGCGCAATCGCGCCTGCGCCTCAAAGCGTTCGCGTTGATCGATGGGATCGTTGAGTTCGGAAAATGCGTTCGCCAGTTCGCGACCACGTGCAAACAATTCGAAACGCTCAGTCAGTCCGGGCATGCCACGCTTGGGCTTCGCCAACGGCGACAGCTCAAGTGGATAGTCCACGACAAACGTTGGCGTCTCGATCTTGGATTCAACGAGCGCCTGGAACATCTCGTCGAGCACTTTCGGCTTACTCAGCGTCGCAACTTTACTCACGCCGATACGCTCGGCCATCTGCCGCAGCGTTGAATCGTCGGTCGCCATCACGTCCGTCCCCGCCGCGTGCGACAACGAACCGGTCCACGAGATGCGCGGGAACGGCGGCGTCAACACGGGCACCTTCTCACCAATCATCGGCACAGCACGCAAGGCTGCCGCCGCCGTTACCATCAGTGATTCCACGCGATCCATCATCGTTGTGTAGTCTGCGAACGCTTCGTAAAACTCGAGCATCGTGAATTCCGGATTGTGCGTCCGGTCGATGCCTTCATTGCGAAAGTCGTGGCCGATTTCGTACACGCGTTCAAAACCGCCAACGATCAGGCGTTTGAGATACAGTTCGTCAGCGATGCGCAAGTACAACGGCATGTCGAGCGCGTTGTGATGTGTGACGAACGGTCGCGCTGCGGCACCGCCGTACAGCGGTTGCAGCACAGGCGTCTCAACTTCGAGATAGCCGAGTTCGTCCAAATGCGTGCGAATCGTCCGCGTGAGCACAGAACGCGCGCGGAACAGTGCGCGAACTTCCGGGTGCACGGCGAGATCCGCGTATCGTTGACGAGCGCGTTGTTCCGTATCTGAAAAGGCCGAGTAGCGCACCAGTTGCCCGTCAACGAGTTGCTCCTTTCCAAACGGCAACGGGCGCAGCGACTTGGACAACAGCTCGACTGCAACAACACGCACAGTGGCTTCACCGGTGCGCGTTTTCATCATCGTGCCCCGGACACCGATCCAATCGCCCAGGTCATATTCCGCGAGCGCTGCAAAACACGCTTCGCCCAGTTCGTCTTTGCGGAAATAGACTTGCACGCGGCCGTTCATATCGGCGAGGTGCGCAAACACGGTTTTTCCCTGCGCGCGCCACGAGACCAGACGGCCCGCAACGGACACCATCGGTCCTTCGTCTGCATCGCCGAGCGCTGCAACAGCCTCACTCGACGAATGCGTGCGATCGTACGAATACGCAAACGGCTCAATGCCCGCCGCCCGCAAGCGATCCAGCTTTTCTCGCCGCGCCTTCTCGATGAAGTTTAAGTCGTCGCTCACAGGGTACGGTTCTCCACTTCGCCTTCGCTTTCCATCTTCAGGTACGCGTGAATGAAAGGATCGATCGCACCGTCCATGACCTTTTGCACGTCCGGGATTTTGAGTTCGGTGCGATGATCGTTGACCATCGTGTATGGTTGAAACACGTAGCTTCGAATCTGACTGCCGAACGACACGTCTTGTTTGTTGGCGTCAAACGCCGCCTTCACCGCGGCCTGCTTATCCGCCTCGCGCTGATACAGCTTGTTTTTCAACTGCTTCATCGCGGTCGCCTTGTTCTTGAACTGCGATCGTTCCGCTTGGGACGCGCACACCAATCCCGTCGGTAAGTGTGTGATGCGTACCGCCGACGACGTTTTGTTGACGTGCTGGCCTCCC
>JANXUN010000580.1 GCA_025356185.1 Gemmatimonadaceae bacterium | reverse complement strand
TACTATCGATCGCCAACGCACATCATGGCGGCGAGGCTATCGTCGCAAGGCCAGCTCGATGTCATGCGCCGCGACACGCTCTTCGCCGACGTTTACAACAAGGAAGGTGAGGGCCAAGGCTGGGATGTGTTTCCGAATGGGAAGGAATTTGTATTTTTGAAAGGCCTGCCGGCCTCGCCACCTAAAATTGTCGTCGTGATAAACTGGCAGCAATTGATGAAACGCGCGGCTGGCCAAGGTGTGCCGCAGTGAGCGTGGGCACGCAGCCGGGGTCGATTTTATCGTAGTGTGATGAATGTTCACACCAGTCCAGCTACTTCTGCGCGTTCGCTGCCTTCACGCGCATTGTTATCCCCGTTGTGCGCCATTGAGTGCGCAGCGTTGCCTCATCCTTCAACACCAGCGGGAAAAAAGTACGTCAGCGTTTCGAAGCGCACGCCTTCATCCGGCATCACATCAACTCGCAACGCTTCGACTGCTTTTCCGGGATACGGCGTGTGTTGCACGCCCGCTTTCTTGTTCAGGATGAACGTCCACGCCCCGCGCTCGCGAGGATTGAGCCACGCTGTGCACACTCATCGCACATTACCACGATCGCGAAATTCGTGAGTACGCTGGGTGAGGACATCGCGCGCGTGTTCGCGGTGTGCGACGCGCAGGGCCTGCTCGGCCGAGACTTGTTTGCGATCGATGGCGTGAACCTGCCGAGCAACGCGTCGAAACATCGGAGCGGCACGCGTGCCGATTTTGCGCGACAGGCGGAGACGCTGGAGGCGGCCGCCACGACAATGCTGCAGCGCCATCTTGCGGCGGATACCGCGCCACGCGATCCTGACCCTGATGCAACGGCTCGCAAGCGCATCGATCAACTCGAACACGACGCCGCGCAGCTTCGCACGTGGCTCGTGCGTACTCCCGACGAACGTCGCGGCGCGAGAGGCGCGATCCGCAAAAGCAATCGCACGAACGATGAGAGTAAGAAGATGGCGATGAGTACGGGTGTGCTGCAGGGCTACACGGGTGTTGCGGCCGTCGACAGTGCGCATCAGATCATCGTCAACGCGTAAACGCACGGCACGGGATCGGAGCAAGCGCTGCTGATGCCGATCATCGCCGCGGTGCAACACTCCGCGCAAACGATACGCTGATCATCGGCGATGCGGGCTACCCCAGCGAAGCGAATTTGCAACAGCTCGCCGCACTGCACGTCCCCGCACTGATCGCGGACAACGACATGCGTCGACGCGACGAGCGCTTCGCTGCGCAAGGCCATTATGCGATGCTGCCGCATCCGCTGCATGACAAATCGAACACAATTCCCGCGACGTCATCGCATTTTACGCCGGACGATTTCGTATATGATGCCGCCGCGCGGACGTGCACGTGTTCCGTGGAGAAATCGCTATATCGCAGAGGGCCTGCGAACATCACCAAGGACTACATCGGCGAACATTTTCGTGGGGCGAAACGCGACTGTGTGCCGTGCACGCTGCGCAAGAAATGTTTGCGCACGCCGAAGACCACGGCCGTCTGCACAACGCCTGCCGACGCGCATCATACCGCCAACCTATCCAGGGCACTTCGAAGTGCGTCGCATCAGCACGGCGGGCACCCTTCGCTTGCACAACGGCCAGCAGTGCTTAACGCAAGCGCTGAACGAGGAGATGATCGGTCTCGAAGAAGTGCACGACGGCGTCTGGAACGTCCTCTACTACGAAACACTGCTCGGTCGCTTTGACGAACAATCCCGCACCATCACCGGTGCACCATCGGTCAAGAAAGACTGTTAACGACGTCCCCGGACAAAGTGTCACCTATCTATCCGACTGTTCACGCGAACGAATCCCGTGGCGATGTCGCGCTCAAGCTGACTGGCGGACGACTTGGCCCAAAGGTAGCGATCCTTGTCACGTAGAGACAATTCGCCAGGTACGGCCGCCCGCACTGCATCCCGATACTGCCCGTAGCCTACCCAAACCACGTCGAACCGCGCCACAGAGCCTAGACGGTGGAAGTCCTTGAGTTGCTCGCAAACGCGGACGTCGTACACCGTGAATTCGTCCGGCCACAGGACGGTGAGAATTGCGCTCGCCATTGGGAGTGCGAACCTCCAATGCTCCATGAGGATGCGCAGCCGCTCTTCGGCGCTCCGCGCTTCCGAGAGATTCCGGGTGAGGTCGCGCACAATCGCCTCAAGATCGGCACGCTGCGCCTTGTCCATCTTGCGCAACTTGCGCGCAATTTGCGTCTTTGCGCGATTGGCCTTCCAGATGATGATCGAGAAGAAGTCGAACGCTCCGATCGACCCGTGCGCATAGAAGCGCCGACTCACTTCCGAGCACAGATACTCTTCGAGATTGTAATACCGAACGTAGTCAGTCATAGGAGCTCAGTTTGTGCGCCTAAAATTTATGACTGGGCTGGCCTCCG
>JANXUN010000470.1 GCA_025356185.1 Gemmatimonadaceae bacterium | reverse complement strand
TCATTGCGAGTTGTCCAAGCGCAACCAGAGTGTCAGGCACGACGTACACGGGCAATCCGAGACCAACCGCCTTCGTCGCATCGCTGACCACAAGCGCAGCAGCACCATTGTCGCGCGCGACACCGAGAAAGTCATGCGCATCGAATGAATCGCCGCGCAACGCAACGAACAGGTCGCCACGTGTAATGTGCCGTGTGTCCGTCGACACGCCGCCCAGCGGCGTCTGCATTCGCGGCCCCGTACCCAGTGCACGTGCGACACGTTCATATGTCCAATACGAATGCGCACGCGCCGGCTCAACGAGCGTTGTCGGCAACACCGCAGTGCCCGCCGCCGAATAGCTCTTAGAGGAGAGTGTCATGCGTGATGCGCCGACGCGTGATCGACACTGGTATGCGACAGTTCGTCGACAATGACGCGTTCATCAAACGGATACGACACGGTGCCACGAATCTGATACGTTTCGTGTCCCTTGCCAGCTAACAGTACGACGTCGTGCGCCGACGCGATCGCGAGTGCATGAGCAATCGCCGCGCGGCGATCTTCTATGCGCACGTGATCTCGCCGTTCCATTCCCGCTTCGATGTCGTCTAGGATGCGTTCAGGATTTTCTGTTCGCGGATTGTCGCTGGTAAGTATCACGACATCCGCGAGCGCTTCGGCAATACGACCCATGACAGGACGTTTTCCCCGATCACGATCGCCGCCACACCCCACCGCGACAATCAACTTGCTCGTGCCGTCTGCCACGCGCGTAAACGGCCGGACTGCCTGGAGCGCACGTTCGAGCGCATCGGGCGTATGCGCATAGTCGCGCAGCACCGTGGGCTCGGTGCGCAATCGCTCAAGCCGACCAGGTACCTGCGGCGCGTCGTCGAGCCTCGCAACCACCTCAGTGAGCGGCACTCCGAGTGCGAGTGCGGCCGATGCAGCAGCAAGCGCGTTCGCGATGTTAAAGTCGCCAATGAGCGGCAGCGCCACTGGTAACGCGCCCATCGGAGCGACAAGCAAAAACGTGCACCCGCGCGCGTAATACGAGACATCACGCGCTGACACGTCGGCAGCATTTTCAACGCCGAAGGTCATGGTTTTGTGCGCGCCCGTCACACCGCGCCATGCGGGATCGTCCGCATTTAGCAGCGCCACTCCATCGCGAGCAAGGAGCGCGATGAGTCGCAGCTTGGCCGCACGATACTCCTCCATCGTGTGATGGTAGTCGAGATGATCGCGCGTCAGATTCGTGAACACGGCCGCCGCAAATGCAATGCCCTCGACACGACGCTGGTCGAGCGCATGCGACGACACTTCCATCGCCACCGTGCGCACGCCGGCGTTCACCAGCGTGCGCAGCACGCGTTGTAACTCAACAGGTCCGGGTGTCGTGAGGCCGCCGCCTCCAGGGACCGGTGTGCCTTCCGATCCCATCAGCACGCCGAGCGTGCCAATCGATGCTGCTGGCGCGTTATCACGATGCAACACGTGACGCAGCAATCCAACGGTCGTGGTCTTGCCGTTAGTGCCCGTTACCCCAACGATTGTAAGCGATCGTGCCGGCCACCGATGAAACGTCGCCGCGGCGACTGCAGCAGCGCGACGCCCGTCACGCACCACGAGGTGTGGCACCGCAGGTCCATCGCTCGGCAATCGTTCGGCGTGTTCGACAATGAAACACGCCGCGCCCGCTGCGTGCGCGGCGTCGATCCAATCGTGTCCATCTTGCGCGTGACCCGAAACAGCAACAAACGCACTGCCCTGTGTTACACGGCGACTGTCGTCAACAATATCCGAGATTTGTTGTGTCGCTGTCGTGTGCGCGGATACCAGGAGTCCCGCATCGCGCAGTGCATCGGCGATGTCATCGATCGACATGCTTGGTGAGAACGCGTCACTCACTTTGCAAGCTCTAAGGTGACGATGGACCCTGCGCGTGCGAGCGTTCCGGCGGCAGGACGGGTGCGCCCGGAACCGCCCACGGCCAGCGCGACGTGAAATCCTGCGGCTGAGAGTGTGCGTACCGCTTGTCGTTCATCGAGCCCGAACACCGACGGCACGGTGCGCAAATCTTTGGACGAAGCATCGAGTGATTCTGCGCTGTTCAGCGGGCGTTTGAACGGCAAGGTCACGATCACTTGCGCTGGCGCTGCGAGCGGTCGCGCAGGTGCCGGCGCCGGTGCTTTGAGTGAATCGAAGCGCGCCGTATCACGAAGTGCTGCCGCGACCGCTTGCGCAGAGAGCGCTCTCGATTGAGGCGCGGGGAGCGGTTTGGCTACTGCTGCCAGCGCATTCCGATCGAGTGACGCATCGCGAGTTGCCAGCGCACCCTGCAAGATGACGTTGACAATGCGACCGGCGACGGTTCCGCCGTAGATCTTTCCTTGCGGATCGACGATGCGCGCGACTAACACATATTGAGGATTCTGCGCAGGAAACATTCCCGCGAACGTCGAATTGTACGAGACACGATCATATTTGCCGTGTTGCGCGCGGCGTGCCGTACCCGATTTACCTGCGACATCGAAGGTGCTCATATCGGCCGCCGTGGCCGTACCGCTGTCGACAACGCTCGCGAGGATCGTGCGCATCAACTGCGTGGTCGCCGGTTGCAACACGCGTCGTACAACGGTTCGCTGATGGGCGTACACGACGGTGCCATCGACGTCGCGAATTTCGCGAATGAGTGACGGCTGCAGCAGCTCGCCGCCATTGGCGATCGCGACGTACGCTGCGGCGATCTGCAGCGGCGTCGCCATCATCTCGTATCCCATCGCGACCTGCGCTGGCGTCAGCGTTTTCCATTTGGGGACAGGCAAACGTCCACGCGATTCCGCCGGATACGGTACACCTGTCAGCGTGCCAAAACCAAAGTCGCGCAACGTTTCGTATTCTTCTTGATGCGAGAGTCGTTGCGCAATTTTCACGGCGCCAATGTTACTCGACCGCCGAATGACGTCGCGCACTGACAGAGCAGCTGCCGGATGTTCGTCAACAATTACGCGCTTATCGACTGCCCATTTGCCACCCTCGGTGTTGATCATTTCGTCGGCACCTACTCGCTTGAGCTCCAGCGCGCGCGACACCACAAACGGTTTCAGCACTGAGCCCGGCTCGTAGGGCTCGGCAAGAGCCGTCGCCGTGACCGACGCATTGCCGTTGCGGAACCCGGCCAGCGCGAGAATCGAACCGTCGCGCGGATCGATGATGACGACATCGCCGCCCGTGCCGCCCGTGCGCTTGACACCTTCGGCGAGCTCTTGTTGCGCGATCTCTTGCAGCGTCTGATTGATGGTGAGCGTGACTGTGTGCCCCTGTCGCGCTTCGAGCCGCGTCAGCGTCGGCGATTCAATGCTCGAGCCACGCCCATCCAGCACCGACATGCGGCGCCCGTCAACACCTCGGAGCAGCGTATCCAGCTCCTGCTCGATGCCGCCGGCCGCTTCGCCGCGGTCGTTGATCGAACCCAACACGCCTTGGATGCTTGCAGGCGCGAGCATCATGCGCTTCAACACATGCGATTCATGCACACCGGGCATCGCTGAAATTCGCGCGACGTCGCTCGGCAAGTACAGCCCGGGTAATTCGACCCAGGTCCGATTAGTATCGAGCGCGCGACGAATGAGCGTGTCGTGCACACCGAGCGACTTGAGGCCCGTGCGAACGACTTTGCGCGCGTCAACGAGTGGTTCGCTTTTCTTTGCACCGCGAGGACGAAACGCTTTGATATTGCGTGGTGAGAACGCCAATCGCACTTGCTCGCGTGTTTCGACAAACACATTGCCGTTCGCGTCGAGAATGCGGCCGCGCGGGGGTGCAACCGTGGAGTCTTTGACCTGCTGCACTTCAGCGGCGCGGGTCCAACGGCCTCGATCCACCAATTGCAGTTGCACCGCGCGCGCGACGATACACAACGCGAAGAGGACAAGCGAACCATGTACCAGCATCGCGCGTCCACGTGGCACCGGGGCGCGTTGCAGCTCCGCGTGGCTTACTTCATACTCGTCAGTAAAGTCGTTCATGGTTCGCGAGCGGGCTCGGCGAGCACGCGACTTTGGCCTTCGGGCGCAACATGCAATCCGAGGCGACGTTCGGCTTCGGCCACCACGTGCCGTCGCGTTTGCGCATCGCTAATATCGCGTTGCAGCGTTGCGATTTGTGCAAGCAGCGCGCGCCGTTGCGTGTCCTGCTTGGCCATGGCATTGGCCGTGAATACGCCGACGCTTCGACGCCAGACGACAAGACTCGTAAACGCGACAAACACGAACAGGCCGATGGCGACCCATGTCCGCCCTTTGAAGGGTGTTCGTTTTTTCGCGCGCGTTGCCACTACACGCGCCGCCAC
>JANXUN010000464.1 GCA_025356185.1 Gemmatimonadaceae bacterium | reverse complement strand
ATTTTCTTGAATCTGCTGGAACGCGGCAAGATGGATGAGTCGCGTCGCCTGAGCGACGGTTCCTTACTGACATTCGAACGCATTTATCCGCTCGATGCCGTGTACGACGCGTTAACCGATGCACCTGCTGATGTGCGTGAATCCAAGCGCTACAAAGATGTCGGTGATTTTTCGATCGGCGGGCTCGCCGAACGCATGGTGAGTGACTTTGGCGAACAGCCACTCGACATCCTGTTTCATTCGCTGGCGAACGGACCCGAAGTGCGCAAACCGTTGCTCGAGACCAGTCGTCACGGCTATCTCGCCGCTTCCAGTGCCAGCGCGTATTCGCTGGTCTCCATGGTGCAGCGGCTTGGCCCCCTCATGCGTCCGGGCGGATCGGTGTGCTCGTTGACGTACATGGCGAGCGAACGGGCAATTCCGGGTTACGGCGGTGGCATGTCGAGCGCGAAAGCCGCACTCGAAAGCGATACGCGCGTGTTGGCATTCGAAGCCGGACGCAAACACGGACTGCGGATCAATACTATTTCGGCAGGACCGTTTGCCTCGCGCGCGGCCAGCGCGATTGGCATCATCGACAAGATGGTCAGGTATTGCGCGGACAACTCACCGCTCGCGGAAGCGCTGACGGCAGCCGAGGTCGGCTCGGTGGCGGCGTTTCTGGGCAGCCCACTCGCGAGTGGCATCACCGGCACCACGATCTATGTCGACAAAGGCTATCACTCGATGGGCATGGCGATCACGATGCCGCAGGGAAGTGAGCCGCTTGCGCCGTAACTGATGTTTCGCTTTGGCGATATTCGGCGACGCCTCATCGGTCTCGCGCTTTTTAGCGCGCTCCCGCTGGTGGCACTTGGCATTTTTCGACTGACGACGAGCACGCTCAACGATCGACGGCTGCTTGCGGCCGAAGCTGAACGTGCCGCGAAGCTCGCGGCCGAACGCATCGATGAGCGACTGCATATCGCGGATGCGTTGCTGCTTGGCATCTCGGCAAACCTGCGCGCCGACTCATCGCGTCGCGCGCCCTTGGAAGCGATCCTTAAGCGCACGCTGGCGAGCGCACCGTCGCCGATTGCGAATTTGTTTTTGTTGGACACCACGGGCACGCTCGTTGCTGCGGCGCGCACTGTTGGCCCCACAGGCGATACCGTGCGCGCCTATGCGAATCTCGGATTTTTTAACGTCGTGCGACACACGCGCGCACTCGTTGTTGGTGAGCTGCGTCGCTCAGTCGCACTCGAAGGCAATCCGTGGGTGGTTGTGCTCGCACGACAAATTGTCGATCCGCAAGGACATTTTATTGGCGTTGTATCCATGCCGGTGCGTTTGGATTCGATCATGGTTGTCACGCGCCGCGTGACAACGTTGGACGATCCGCTTGTCACTATCTTTGATACGTCTGGCGTGTTGCTTGGCCGTAGTCGTGGCCCCGACAGCCTGATCGGGCAGAAGCCGCACGCCGCGCGCGCAAGTTTTTCTACAACGGGATCGAGAGAACTTGTTGGCATGGACGGTGAAGCGCGACTGACAGGCTTTTCGCGCACAGCGTCAGCGCCGTGGATGGTGACGGTCGGAATCTCGCAGGCAGCGCTAGACGTGAGCATCTCGAAAAATCTGCGGCTTGATGTCGGATTGTTCTTACTCGCGACGGGCATCGCCGTGTGTACTGCGTACATCGTTGGCGAACGGATCACGCGTCCCCTTATCGCCCTGGTGTCCGCCGCGCGCGGATTTGAACGTGGTGACACCGGCGTTCGCACCACCATGACAGGTCCACGCGAAATTCAGTTGCTCGGCGGCGCCTTCAATCAGATGGCCGACACGGTAGAAAAGCGGAACGCTGCACTGGCCGACAGCGAACGTCGCTATCGCTTATTGTTCGATAGCAATCCGTTGCCAATGTGGGCATGGGACGCCGATAACACGCAGATCATGGCGGTGAACGAAGCGGCGATCGATAAGTACGGCTACGAGCGCGAGCGCTTTTTGTCGCTGCGTGTGACGGACTTGCTCGCACCAACTGAACTGCAGCGATTCAGCAACGCGCGGCTTCCGTTTTCGGAGAGTCGCCAGTCGGCGGGCACATGGTTACATCGCACCGCTAACGGTCGGCCAATGGAGATGGACGTGGTGACGACATCGTCACGCCGATTGGGTCGTGCCAGTTGGTTGTCCGTTGGTATCGACGTCACCGCGCGTCGTGAGGCCGAGCGGGCACTCGCGCGTAGCGAAGACCAGTTGCGGCAGTCGCAAAAGATGGAAGCGATCGGCACGTTCGCCGGTGGCATCTCGCATGATTTCAACAACTTGCTCACCGGCATGTTGGGGTACTGCGACTTAGCGCTCGCAGAAATTGCTCCAGAGACCGACGCGTATCGCGATGTCGCCGAAGTGCGCGCGCTTGCACTGCGCGGCAGCGATCTCGCGCGTCAGATTTTGACCGTGAGCCGCAAACAGGTACTGCAGCCCACGCGACTCGATCCCAATGAGGTCGTGCGCGGTGTCGATCGTTTGCTGCAACGTGTGGTTGGCGCGCACATCGAATTTGAAACGCGACTCACCGACGATCCCGGAACGATTCGCGCGGATGCCGGTCAGCTGGAGCAAGTGTTGCTCAACTTGACCGCCAATGCGCGCGACGCGATGCCAACCGGTGGATCGCTACGCATCGCGACGCACGTGCTGACGAAACAGGCGGCAGCAGTACGCAACTTGCCGGCCAGTTCGCAGTGGCTCGCAATTACCGTGACCGATACCGGTGTCGGCATGACGCCCGATGTGCGCGCGCGCATTTTTGAACCCTTCTTTACCACGAAAGAGCGCGGCAAGGGTACGGGCTTGGGATTGGCGCTCGCGTACGCGATGGTCGAACAGTCTGGTGGTGTTGTGCATGTCGAGAGCGAGCCTGGGCTCGGCACCACGTTCTCGCTCTTTTTTCCGCGCCTTGATCGCACTGCAACAACGCCCGTCACCGCAGTTCCGGCCCTTGAATCACTCAACGGTTCGGAAGTGATTTTATTAGCCGAAGACGAAGACAGCGTGCGTGCAGTCGCGACGGCAGCGCTTGAACGACACGGCTATCGCGTACTTGCCGCGGCGGCCGGTGACGCGGCGATTGCGATCTCGCAGGCATTTGTTGGCAAGATTGACTTACTGCTCACGGATGTAGTTATGCCTGGAATGAACGGACGCGAACTCGCCGAATCAATGCGCAAATTGCGCCCGGATATTCAGGTGGTCTTTGCCTCGGGATACACCGACGATGAAGCGTTATTGGGCGATGTGCGCAAAGACGAACACACGTTTTTGCAAAAGCCGTTCACCGCGCGCGACCTCGTGAAGCGCGTGCGCAATGCGCTCGACCAACCGTCGCGGGTCTCGTAGCGACTGATGTTGTGGATCCTGGTGGTGATGGCGGCGATCGCATCACTGGTCGCGGCTCTTGTAGTGGCAGGACTGCTCACGCCGCGCGATCACGTTGTTGCGCGCGCCGTGCAATTACCGGTGACGCCGCAGCTCGTTTGGACAACGATCCGCGATGTTGCGCACTACGACGCGTGGCGCACCGAACTCGAGATGTCTGAATTGGTGGACACCGATCAGGCACAGACGCGCTGGCGCGAGACATCGACAGGCGGTTCGATCGCGTTTGGGATCACCGTGGACGAGCCACCAACACGCATGACGGCGCGCATTCTCGATGAAGACCTCCCGTTTACCGGCGAATGGACGTGGCAGATTATCGCCACGCACGACGGCGCCCGGGTAACAATCACCGAGCGTGGCAGTGTGGGTAATCCCGTGTTTCGCTTTATCGGCGCGTACGTGATGGGTCACACGAAATCGATCGACGCGTATTTGACGTCGCTATCCGCGCACCTCGGACATGCGGGTGCTGTTGTTTCCGACGCGATGCCGTAACAGCTAAACGCAGAGACGCAGAGAACAACAAGAGAAAGAACTCTTTGTGTGCGTTTTCTCTGCGTCTCTGCGTTAGGCTGTTACGTGGGTCCTCCGCGACCCCTCGTGCTCCACCTTTCCGCGTCGCCCGTACAATCAGTGCATCGGCCGCATGCGCGGCGCAGTCCATCGCGCATAGATCACGCCGCCGAGGGGAAAACGTGTTCCGTAACCGGCATCTAGCGGCACGAGGTTGAGGGTTCCGCCCGCGCCAATGGCAATGCGACCAGCACGTCCAACAGTCACATCGCGAGTCGCTCCCGCCGTAAGCTGACCGATCGTGCGTGTCGTGATCTCGCCGCCGCGAATAGCCTCGGCGCGCGCGTACAGCTGCGTGCGCGTCGTGACGTATGATTGCGCTTCGATCGTGATCGCGGGCGACCACGATGCACCGTCCATCGCGTTGCCACCAACGATGAATGCAAATGATCGCGAACGTCCCGCCGCGTCGGCAGACGACCACAACAACGATGTCGTTGCCCGCTTCGTGGCGGCATGAGGAGCTGACGCGTCAACACCTGGAAGATTTCCGTAGCTCGCTTGCCAGGTCAACGTCGGCGATGGATTGACACTCAGCCGCACTGACACCGCATTCAAACGCGCGCCACGCAAATCGAAATTCGTGCGCACGTCGTCGGGCTCGCGTGCGTTGAACGCTGACACTTCGAATTTCACGCGGCTCGTGTACAACGCTGCGGTTGTAACGCCAAAGCTGACGTGCGTGGCGTCCTCCCAGTGATGCGCGATTGTTGCGAGCGGGTTCGCGTCTGCGCTTGGCCGGTGCGGAAACGCGGGCGGGCCCAAGGCTGGTTCTCCCACTGGCGCTGCATACAGCTGCAGTGACACGCCGGACGTCAACGCGTGCTCATACAGCGCGGCAACTTCCATAAACAAATCATGCGGATGCTGTCGATCGTGAATGGCTGCACCGCGATACTGCTCGCCAGTTTGCTGCAACAGCGGATAGCCGCGACCACCCACCGTAAACGCGTCAAGACTCATCATGCCGCGCAGTTGCAGACGGCCGCCGACAACTTCACGCATCGCGCTTGCCATCCCCCAATTGATGCTGCCCACTTGCGATGCACCACGCGGACTGCCCTGGCGTATCGCCTGTGCGAACACGGATCCATGCAGCATGAACGTCCACGCACCGACGGACGGCATCACACCGTACATGGGCGCCGAGTCGGGAAGCCAGGATGTGCCGCTTCCCATGCGGGTCATCGAAAGGCCCGCGGGATCGGTCATCGGAATCATGATCATCGATTGCGCCCGCGCGTCGATCGATGAGAGACACAGTACCGCTGTGAATGGAAGTGTCGCACGCGCGAAGGCGCGCAACACGGTGCGTCGCGCAGAGGAGCGCGGTAGTGCGAATAAAAGCATCGAGTTGTATGAGTGGCGCATGCGAACGCATGCGACGGGTCGCGAGAGAAGCGAGCGCGCGTATGCGCTCGTGTGGACACTGCGCGCGGCTACATGCCGCGGCGGTTCAGGCTCGCGGTGGAGGCGACTCGATGTCGCGGTCGGTGGTGATTTCACGCAGTGTCACGCCCACGGGCGACGCCGTCGGCACCACGTGTTCTACCGATCGCCACTCCGTGTCGTGCACGAGCTGCGCGACGCCGGTGCAACCCACGACCCAGGGGCAGCCGTCGCTGTGCCATGGTGTAGTCGGTGCGTGCGGCGCTGGCGTCTCTGACGTGGGCGCCGCTGGCATTGACATGTCAGCCATCTCGTGCGCAGACATCTCGTGCGCAGACATCTCATGCGCCGACATGTTATGCGCCGACATGCCATGCGAGGTCGCGTTGCCCGTATGCATGCAGGGTCTCGTCGACGTCGTCACTGAAAATACAAACAGCAAGAAGTGCATCGCCGCCAACACGCGTCGCCGCGACAGGATCTTCGTGCCGTTCATTCTACAAGCCTAACAATTTCTTCGACGCGAAACAACTGCCGGATAACGACCCAACGCGGAGACACCGCGCACAGCACAAGAACGCTTTTCAACGCACTGCGTTAGGTAGTTGTAGTTCTCGTCGCACCCAATGGGTCTCTTAGACAATGACCCGCCCCATGCGCCGAATGCTCACAATGCCCAGCGCCGGTCCAATTGCGAGTACCGGAAACACCCACTGCCATCCAATCCATGACACCAACGGCGGAATGAGTTGAATCGTGATCGTCGTCAACAAAAATCCGATCGACACCTGTAGCGTGAGCGCCGTACCAACCGCGTGCAGCGGGACGCTCTCGGTCGCCAGCACACTGAACTGCGCGCTATCGGCAATGACAAAGAATCCCCATACGAGTGCCAATGGCGCGAGCACCCACCACGATTGGGCCCACGCGGCTCCGATTGCAATCGCACAGCTCCCGCTGATTGCCATCGCAATCGTCACCAGGCGCGCGCGCCCCACACGATCTGCGACGATGCCGCCCCAAATGCATCCAACACCGCCCACGGCAATTACACCGAATCCGATCACGGCGGCGACGCGTGTGTTTGCAACACTACCCGTTCGCAGCGCGCGCGCCGCATCACTCGCAACCAAAAACGACGGAATCCACGTCCAAAACGAATACAACTCCGCCATGTGGCCCAAATATCCGCCCAACGCAAACCGATAGCGCGATTCACGCAGCACATCACCAACGCGCGCCCACGAAAACGGACGCGATGGAAATTCGTACGGACCGTCGCGATACGTCATCCATACGATCAACGCAGCGCACAACGCGCTCGTCGACGCCGCCAACGTCACGGCAGACACACCAAGCCCAGGCACCGCTTGGGCGAGATACGGGCTCGCTTTTCCAACAGTAAGCGCGCCAACAATCGTGCCGACGGCGACGCCGCGACGCGCCTTGAACCACGTCGACGCCATCTTCATGGCCGGTGGATAGACACCAGCCAAACACACGCCCGCGGCGAATCTCGACAACAGGGCCACCGAATACGATGACGTGAACGCCAGCGGCGCGTTCGCGATCGCGCCGAGCACCGCCGCCGTCGTAAACAGTCGCCGCGACGGCACGACGTCAGCGACATTGAGCAGCGCACTCACCGCCGTGCCGCACACAAAGCCCAACTGCACCGCAGTCGTCAACCAGCCGACTTGCGCGGGCGAAAGGGACCACGCGCGCGCGAGCGTCGGCCCGACTGCGCTGCCAGTGAACCACAGCGCCATCCCCAACAGTTCCGCCAATGCTAACAGTGCCAACATGCGCCACCGCTCGGGGTGCGTGTCGGCGCTGCTCTCAACCAATGGACGTTGCTCTGCGCTCATGCGCGCCAAACCTAACGCGCGCGCACGTTCAGTTCATTGCGTTCCGCTAAAATTCCAGTTCACCAACGGCAGCACTGTACGTCCCGCCGGATTGTTGCGCACGATATTCAACAGGCCAAGCTGCACGCCATGCAGGCGATCGGCGATGTTGAGCACCGAAATCATCAGGCCGCGCTGTTCTCCTTTGCGCGCATCGTTGAATGCACTTATTGCAATGCCGTGCATGACGCCGTCATATCGATCGATTCCGCTCGACACTTTGATCGTGATCGGCGACAGCATGATGCCGTGCAGTTCGTGGCCACCTACTGTGAGACCAGCGATCGCGATGCCGCGAACGACTGGCACGCCAACGGCAATGTCGCCGACCATGAGACCCTGCATGGTGCCACCTGCACCAACGCCAATGCCAACACCGCCGAGGCCAATCCCTTCGACGTTTCCGCCAGATCCCATGCCACTTCCGGCGATGTGAATACCGCGCACGCGAGTTCCCGCGCCAGCGCCGATCGCCGATCGCCGACAGGCTAATTCCAGTAAGCGTCCGATCAGCGGACACACCTCCGCCCAGCGCGATGCCGGTCACGTGTTCACCGCCGCTCAGCGGCAGACCGATAGAGAGTCCGCGCACCACACCATGCGAACTTTTTGCCGTCGCGAGAGAAGTGACATTGATGCCATCCAGACGCGTGAGACGGGTGTCGCGCACATTGAATCGCAGTCCAGTGAGTTCTCGCGAATCGCCGAAGCTTACGCCGGTGTGATTGACGGCAAGATCGAGTGATCGCGTCGTCTCCTGCGCGCTGGCGATTTCGGGCGACACGCTCCCCGCGGCCAATAGTGCGACAATCGAGACGGCGGACCGGCGAGGAATCCAACGGGCGGAAGAGGTTTGACTCTTCTCCCGCGCGCGCACCTCTGAAACTCTCGGATTGCCATTGCGTAGTTGCTATCGTAGTGATATCATATCGATAACACATCCCTCTCCCCGAGACTCTCCATGCTCCGCGAAGTTGAAGCTCGCCCAGTCGCTGGTATCCCGGTCGCACTCCTGATTTTCCTCGGTTTTCTCGGCGGCATCGCCTTGGTCGTGACCGGTGCGCGCACCTCCGAACCGCTCTTCATCCTTGGTGGACTCGCGACCGCGGTGATCATGCTCTTTTGCCTCCCCGGCCTCTTTACCGTCGCGCCGAACGAAGCCAAAGTGCTCACCCTCTTTGGTACGTACAAAGGCACCGCGAAAGCCGCCGGACTCTGGTTCGCGAATCCGTTTATGACCAAGAAGTCGGTCTCGCTGCGCGTCCGAAATTTTGAGACCAACAAACTCAAGGTGAACGACCTGCGCTCCAACCCGGTGGACATCGGCGCCATCGTTGTCTGGCGCGTCATCGACACCGCCGAAGCCGTCTTCGAAGTCAACGACTATGTGCAGTATGTATCGATGCAAAGTGAATCGGCGTTGCGCACGCTCGCGTCGGCGCATCCGTATGATGCGCACGGCACCGGTGACATCGCCCTCAGCACGCATCAGACCGAAGTCAACAAAGGCCTGTTAGATGCCTTGCATGAACGGTTTGCGAAGGCGGGCGTTGAAGTTATTGAAGCGCGCATCAGTCACTTGGCGTACGCACAAGAAATTGCCGCTGCGATGCTGCAACGTCAGCAAGCCAGCGCGATCGTCGCTGCTCGTCAAACCATCGTCGAAGGCGCGGTCGGCATGGTCGAGCAAGCGCTCGAAGCATTGAGCGCGAAAAACATCGTGACGCTCGATGACGAACGCAAAGCCGCGATGGTCAGCAACCTGCTGGTCGTGCTCTGCTCGGATCGCGCCGCGCAGCCGGTGGTGAACACCGGCACGCTATACTCGTAAGCATTCACCTCTGATTTGATCGGGCAGATACGTATGGCTGAACGGAAATCCTTCCTCATGCGCGTGGACCGCGAACTGCTTGACGCGGTCCAGCGCTGGGCGAACGATGATCTGCGCAGTCTCAATGCTCAGATCGAGTTTCTGTTGCGGCGTTCGCTGCAGCAGGCCGGACGTCAGCGGACAGCGCCAGATGAGCGCCGAGTCGCTGACGATCCAGAACTGAAAGAGCCCTCTCTATGATTTATCGCAATTGCCGTCGCGTCTTCACACACCGCGCGATCGTATCGTTGTCCACGTTGCTCGGTTTCGCCGTTGCTTCGCCGACGCTGCACGCGCAAAGCGCGGGCTCAGCGCCGATCACGTACGTCTACGTCAGAGGCGCGAGCGACACGATCGGCGTCGAAGTCGTCTCGCGATCGGCCGTCGCAGTGACGGGCGTGCTGAGCCTGGTCGGTCAACCGCGCGTTGAATGGACGCAATCGATTGCGCCTGGCACACTCGGCACCCTTGCGATGAAAGTGTTTGCGCCGGGAGGCGCCGCGAACGCCGCACCGGTGCAAACGGGCACGATCGATGTACGCGGAGATAGCGCGTATGTCGACTTCATCGGCGGCACTCAGCGGATGAAGCAAGCGATACCGTCCAAGAACAACGCGCATGCCGTGGTGAATGCATCCGTACTGCACACGACACTGCTCGCAGCGTATGCTCGTGCGGCATCACTGAGCGCGTTGAACGTGTTTTTATCAGCAGGCGCTCAGACGATTCCAGCAACCATCGCACAGGCCGGCGACACGACCGTCTTTAAGATGGGTGGCGCTGAATTGCGCATTGTATTGGGCACCGATGCACTTCCCGCGACCGCCATCGCCGTCGGACAAAACGTGCGGGTGATGCGCGCAAAGGGCGCGGTCACGCTGCGCACGGCCGAAGCGGTGCGCGTCAGCTACGATGCGCCAGCGGATGCGCCGTACACCGCGCAAACGGTGCGCATTCCCACCGGACGTGGGTACGAACTCGTCGGCACGCTCACCAAACCGAAAGGCATCGACAAGGCGCCGGTGTTTGTCACCATTACCGGCAGCGGATTGCAAGACCGCGATGAACGCGTACCCACAATTTTGCCGGGCTACGCGATGTTTCGCGAGATCGCCGACACGCTCGGACGTCGCGGCGTTGCCGTACTGCGCATCGATGATCGGGGCACTGGAGAATCTGGTGGACGCGAATCATTGACGACCGCTACCAGTGCAGACTTTGCCGATGACATACGCAGCGCGATCGCGTTTTTGCGCACACGCGCCGACGTTGATGTGAAACACATTGGCCTTATCGGACACAGCGAGGGTGGCATGATTGCACCGATGATCGCGTCAACCGATCCGCAAATTCACGCCATCGCGCTGCTCGCGGGAACGGCGTATACGGGACGTCGCGTCATCATGTTCCAAAATCGTCAGAGCATTGATCAGGCGCCGGGACTCACCACCGCGCAGAGAGATTCTCTTTGGAAAACGGTGTCGCCCGGACTCGACTCCGTTGCCAAGGTCAATCCGTGGATGGGGTTCTTTCTTACGCACGATCCCGTCAAAGTCGCGCGCACCGTGAAACAACCGGTGCTCATTTTGCAAGGCAACACCGATTTTCAGGTGACCGCCGAACAGGCGGATACATTGCTCGCCGCATTCAAGGCGGGCGGGAATCGGTCGGTGACGATGCAAAGATTTCCCAACATGAATCACCTGTTTCTCAACGATCCGTCGGGACAGCCGAGTGGTTACGCGGCGCTCAAAGATTCCAAACTGCGCCGCGACGCACTGGGTGCGTTGGTCGATTGGGCTGTGACAGTGATGAAGTAGTCTGCACTACTTACGGTGAGGGCGCGAATCGCGCCCTGACATCATTTTTTCGCCGGCACGTACCAATCACCGCGAATCCAATCGACAACGTATCCGATCTCTTTCTCACTCAGCGTTTTTTCTGTGAGAAAACTCGGCATGCGGTCGTTGTTGTCGCCAAAGAATCGCGTGTGCGCGGGATCAGCGATAAATGCCATCATCCACGCACGAGAACCATATCCCGTAAGGTCAGGACTGCCCTTGCCGGCCTCGTGAAAGGTGTGGCATTCACCGCACGATTTGAGATTGCGCAGCGACGTTTGGCCCGCGACGATCGTCGCCGAATCACGCACGTCCATGTCGTGCTGCGACGAGAGCTGCGCCTCAGCCGACAAGGCGATCAGTGTTTTTTGCAGCTGATCCTTTTCGGCGACGGAATACGT
Source organism: Gemmatimonadaceae bacterium (assembly GCA_025356185.1). GTDB lineage: Bacteria > Gemmatimonadota > Gemmatimonadetes > Gemmatimonadales > Gemmatimonadaceae > Gemmatimonas. The sequence continues at coordinate 3,955 of JANXUN010000464.1, read as the reverse complement.
GGGTACATGGTTTTGAATCCAGCTCACCATGTCGCCGTCTTTGAGAGCGGAACCGCCCCAATGTTTTGGGCCCGCCACTTCTTTCGGATCAAAGAAGCGTGCAATCCATTCACGACTGCCGAAGCCTTTCAAATCCGATGCGCTGATCGAATCCTTCGGGAGCGGTGCGCCCATCCCGTCATGTCCATCGTAGCGATGGCAGCTGGAACAGTTGCGCGAAAAAATGCGCGGTCCCTGCGTGTACGCATCCTCGCGCATCAGCGTCAACGCGCCGGACACCGGAATGCCCGTCTCAGCTAACAGCACCGCGCGATCAGCATCACGCTCCGCGCTTTGCACCGATGCGAGAAATTCGGGATCGTTGTTGTCCGCGTGTTTCGCTTGCCACGTGAGCAACGTGGCGCCCAATAAGATCACCGACAAAAAGCCGATGTTAAATCGATGTCCCAATTTCCACTTGCCGAGATACGGCATGCCGACCAACACCAGCAAAAGCAGCGTGGGCACAATGATCGCGCCAATAATTTCCGTACGCCCTGGAAAATATTTGAGCAGCTGAAACAAAAAAAGGAAATACCACTCGGGGCGCGCTGCGGAGTATTGCTCCGACGGGTCGGCGGGTGCGCCAAGCGGTGCGCCGTGATAACGCACAATGAAAAACACGACGACGACCAACACGGCGAGACATGCGACCGCATCACGCAACACTTGCTCAGGCCAGAATCCCTGATCGCGTGCGCGCAGCGGTTTTTTCGGCGTGATGCCATGCCGACGGAACAGATAGATATGTCCCACGACGAACAACACGATCATCGCTGGAATCACGCCGGCATGCAGCGCAAAGAATCGCGTGAGCGTGTGATGACCGTAGTCTGTTCCGCCAATAACAACTTCTTGCAGGCCTTGGCCAATGAGCGGACTGAGCGCAATGATGTTGGTCGACACCGCCGTCGCCCAAAATCCCTTCTGATCCCACGGCAGCAGGTAGCCGGTGAGTGACAGCGCGAGCACCATGATCAGCAAGACCACACCAAACCAAAAATTCACTTCGCGTGGTGCTTTGTAGGCGCCATCGATAACCACTTGCATCAAATGCAATACGAGCAAAATCGTCATCGCTTGCGCGACAAAGTGATGCAAGCCGCGCAGGAACCACCCACCCAGCATCTGATGCTGAATGAAGTACACGCTCTCCCACGCGGTCTGCGCACTGGGGCTGTACGACATCCAGAGGAACAAGCCGGTGATGACCTGCACGACAAAGAAGAACGTCAACGTGCTGCCCCACACATATCGCCACCGCGCCCCGCCGGGGACATTCTCAAACAGGGCTTCGTTCAGAAGCCCCTTATATCCCGTGCGCTGATCTAACCAGTCGAGAGCCGCGCGCATTAGACGGGGATTTTGTCGGCAGTGCCTTTGCGAAAATTCTGGAACTGCACCCACACGTCGCCGTTCGCTTTGACTTCGGCGTGCAGCTCATCCATGCCACGCGGGCTCGGGCTTCTCGGGTCCAAGATTTTTCCGTCGAGGGAAAAACTGCTGCGATGACACGGGCAGAAGTATCCGCTTTTCGCCGCGCTGTATCCCACCGAGCAGCCCAAGTGCGGACACACCGCGTTCAACACGCGAACCGTGTTCTCGCCCGTCTTTTGGACGTACACCGATCCGATAGGAACGTCGGGGGTCTTGTTCCACGCATCGACCATCTCGGCAATCACTGGCAGCTTGCGCGGTTCACCGTTGTGCGGAAGCGAATGAATCGACCCGATGCGCACGAGTCCGCGCGCGTCTGCTTTTTTGCGCAACGGATCCAAAAACGTGAACAGCCCCGCCACGGGCGCGATCACCGAAATGATCCCGCCAACAGCGATGGCTGCGACACGCGTGAGGTAGCTGCGACGATCTAGCTGATCTGGCGGTTGTCCGTGTGCGTTCATACGAAGGAGAAAGTGGCGCGCGCGGCACAAACCGCCAGCAGGGGCTGCTACTTAATGGTGACGGTTCCGACCATCATCTTATTCAGGTGCGGCTTGCAGTAGTACTTATAGACGCCCTTGGGCATACCGGTAAACGCGATGACGTACGTGTCGCCTTTGGTCGGCTTTCTCACGCCAAGCAGCGGCGCGATCGTGTCGGGCATCGCCTTACGGAGAAGTTCGACGGCGCCTTTGGGTACGCTGTCGGGCCAGAATCCGACGTTATGACTGCCGCTGACTGCGAGCCAGCTGATCGTATCACCGGCGGAGATGGTAATGTCTTTGGGTTCAAACAGCTGCTTGCCATCCTGCGTGACCATCTTGACTTCCCACTTTTTCGCCGCGCGGGGAGGCAATGTGTGGGCCGCTGCGGTGTTCGCCGCCACCACGCCGGCAGTAACAGCCAGCAGGGCAACGACAGCGGAACGGATACGACGAACGCTCACGGGTAACTCCTGACGGGTTCGGAAAATTTGGTCGCTTAGGCGCACGACTGTTGTACCCCCAAAACGGCTAAAGCTTCAACGCACATCCGGGACAGTCCGCTGAGGTTAGTCATCGGATCATCAACAGCGGGTGAACGCTCGGCACGGGCCGTACATTCTGATGACTTGCCCCGGCGCCAAAAGGCGCCGGGAGGCACCAGACCGTTGTCTTTCGGCGCGAGCATCCTGCCATGACTTTCATTGCTTCCCTCTCGCGGCGGCGCCCGTCGCCGATCACGTTCGCGGCTAAACTCCTTGTCGCGGCGGCGCTTTTCGCTCCACAGCTGTCCGCGCAGGGCACGCTTGAGGACTACCGGCGTGCGTCAACGATTTCGCAACGGTTCACGCCGCTGTTTTCCGGCATCGTGCAAGGCGGTGTGAATTGGATCGGGACGTCGAATCACCTGTGGTATCGCGTGTCGGTGCGAGGCGGCAATCAATTTGTGTTGGCCGATGCCGAATCGTGGAGCAAACGTCCGGCGTTCGATCATGAACGACTGGCGCGCGCGCTGTCGAGCGCGGCGAGTGTGTCGTATACCGCCATCACGCTACCGTTCAACACATTCACGTTCACGAATGCGCGGGACGCGATCGAGTTTGATGCGAATGCCGCGCGGTGGCGTTGCATGATTGCCGACTACACATGCACGCGCATTGGCGCGGCCCTGGACGCAGGACGTGGCGCAGGGCGTGGCGGCGCAGCCGCGGTCGCAACACCGGTGGCGGTTGGTGGTCGCGGTGCGGCTGCCGGACGCGGCGGCGCATCAACCGATGTACGCACCTCACCCGATGGCAAGTGGGAGGCAACGGTGCGCGATGCCAATGTCGCGACGCGTGCCGTTGGAATGCCCATTGCACCGTGGACACCGCTCAGTGTTGATGGTGCCGAAGGCGATGCGTATCAGCTGCAATCGATCGAGTGGTCGCCGGATTCGAAAAAGTTGGTCGCGTATCGTCGCAAACCGGGGTTCAATCGACAGGTGCACTACGTGCGCTCGTCACCGGCCGACCAACTGCAACCGATGTACGAAAGCACGTCGTCGTTGACGCCGGATAATCCGAATGTGAACTACCGCAAGCCTGGTGATCTGCTGGACTTTAATCAGCCCGTGTTGTTTGATGCCGCGTCGCGCACGCGTACGATCGTGAACACGGCGCTCTTTCCCAACGCGTATCAGATCTCGCGCGCCGTGTGGCGGCGGGACAGCCGAGCGTACACGTTCGAATACAATCAACGCGGGCACATGAGCTACCGCGTGCTCGAAGTTGATGCGAATAGCGCGCAAGTGCGGGCGGTAGTGAGCGAAGACACGAAAAGCTTCTTTGCGTATCGCCCCGCCGCACCCGGCCTTGATGATTCGGGGAAAAACTTCCGGCGCGATCTCGACGATGGTCGCGAAATTATTTGGATGTCCGAGCGCGATGGCTGGAATCATTTGTACTTATACGACGGCGTTACGGGCGCCGTGAAAAACCAAATCACGAAAGGCA
>JANXUN010000400.1 GCA_025356185.1 Gemmatimonadaceae bacterium | reverse complement strand
CATGTACCACAGCGATCGAATCCGCGTACAGACGTCGCCACTCTGGCAAATGATCGAGCAGCTCGACCGACGGCGACTGTGGTGCAAGCAGCGTCCATTCGATATCGTACTTCGCGAGCAACGTTTCGAGCGCGCGCGGTTTTTTGAGTGCGGCGGCGTCGGCGGCGTGTTCAACGAACGCATCACCGTACAGGTCTGCGCGTCCATCAATGAACACCGGCACGTTGCGAAAAATCAGATAGCCGCCGAACGCGTACGAGTTAAACACGTGCCCGCGCGTACCCGGTGATTGCGCCGCAGCAAGCGCAGCCACCGGTGTCGTCAGTTCACTCGGCTCGCTCCGTACAAGCCGGTGACCGATCGTCGCGTACAGCACAGCGCACGCGACGATGCACAGTAAGCCGCCGATGTGCGCGGGTCTGCTGCGGGCAGCAAACCACCGGTCGAGCGATGACGCCTGCGTGGCCGCGCCGCCGCGGCGCGTTGCAAATGCCTGTGCAATCGGTAGCGCCAAGATAAACGGTGATGTGAGCCCCAGCAGTGCGTGATACCGCTGATGCTTGAGCGCGAGGTATATCACACCCAACATGAAGAGTGCGCGAATCGCGCTCAGTCGTAGTCGTCCTGTGAACGACAGCGCAAGCAGCGCGCCCAACCACACCAGAAAAAAATGAAAGACGTGGAAGTTCGCCGACTGCCATTCTCCAATAACTTCAAGCGTGGCTTTCATGCTCATCACGCCAGCGGCGAATCCGAACACCCCGATGCCTTTCGGATTGACCAGCAGTGCAAGACCGCATGCCATGAGCAATGCACCCCACTGCTTGATCACGCGCATGCGACCATCGGCGGTCGTCTCTTGAAAAAACGCATCGGTGGCGAGTGCGCCGGCGAATCCAACGCCAAGCGTAAAACTGGCGTGAAGGTTGGCCCACGCCAGCATCGCCAGCACCAACCACCACGATGGCGCACGGCGCGATTCGGCCGAATCAGCGAGTGTGCCCACCCACAGCGCTGTCAGTGGCCACACCAGCACGTGTGGTCTCGCTAAGAAGTGCGTATTCATCAATGCCAGACTGAGCACGACCATCGGCAATGCGTGCACGGGTTCCATGCGACGCAGCGAGAACCGCAGCATGTACCCCGCAGTGACTGCGAAGCATGCGCTCGCGAGCAACTGTAACCCTGCCCACCCATCGAGACGATAGGCGCCGTACATGATCAACTCAGACAGCCACTCGTGCGCCGTCCACGGCGCTCCTCGCATCGTGTACGAGAACATGTCATGCGTTGGGATCTGACGCATCGTCGCAATCCATCGACCGACCGCCACGTGCCAATAGCTGTCGGGATCTGTCAACGCGAATGGCGACCACGTCGCCGCGACAAATACGACCAGCGCGAGCGCGAGCGGCAACGACACCCATGATGCGCTTCCCGACGCCGAGTGCGTTGGATTCGCGCCGGCAGGGTCTGGTGTGCGCTGCGTGATCGGAATCGTCACTCCCGACGTGTGAGATGTTGCCTGCGGAACTCCCGCGCCGTCTAACGTAACATGCTGTTGCCCTGCCCACACGCACTGGCGAGTATTCGCGATGGACTTGGGCCCTGCACTTTCGGCCGCTGATGCACTGCGGCTCACAAACGTCTCAAAACGCTACGCACATCACGTCGCCGTCAACGCGCTGTCGCTGCGCGTTCCGCGTGGAACCGTGTTTGGCCTGTTAGGTCCCAACGGCGCTGGAAAGACCAGCACCATTCGCATGATGCTCAACATCATCGCGCCCGACGAAGGGACCATTGAAGTGTTGGGCGTGTCGTCGGGCGATCCACAGATCGTCGATCGACTTGGCTACCTCCCTGAAGAGCGCGGTCTCTATCGCAAGATGCGCGTGCGCGATGTGCTGCGCTTTTTAGGACAACTCAAAGGTCTGCCCAAGGCGGGTCTTGATGCGCGAATTGACGCGTGGCTTGAGCGCTTCCAGTTACGTGGACAGGGCGGCGAAGACTGGGGAAGCGCGCGCGTCGACGAACTGTCGCGCGGCATGCAGCAAAAGGTGCAGTTCATCGGCGCGCTGCTGCACGACCCGGAGTTGGTCATCCTTGACGAGCCGTTTAGCGGACTCGATCCGGTGAACTCGCAGGCGCTGAAGGATACCGTCGCCGACCTGCGTCATCGTGGTCGAACCGTGATCTTCTCGACGCACGTGATGGAGAACGCTGAGCGCATGTGCGACGCCGTTTGCATTATCGCACGCGGCGAAAAGTTGGTGGACGGACCGGTCAATGAGGTGCGTGAGCAACACGGCGCGCGCGTGGTCGTGATTGGATTCGAAGGCGCGCCGTCGGACGCCACCCTGCGCGTCTTTGACGATCGCACCGTGGTCGCGCGCATCAACGATGGCAACCGACTAATTGAAGCCGAACTCACGCCGTCCGCCGACGCGCAAACGTTGCTGACGCGATTGCTTGCGAGTGGTGCGAGGTTAGAACGCTTTGAGTTGGTACGTCCGTCGCTGCACCGGATTTTTTTAGAGAAAGTCGGTGCTGCCGGTGTGGAAGTGGGCCTCTCCGGGCACGGGTGATCGTATGGCGCAAAGCAAACTCGATACGATCATCACGCGCGAGTATGTCGAACGCGTGCGCTCCAAATGGTTTTTGGTTGCGACCGTATTAGGACCACTGCTCATGGGGCTGCTCCTGTTTTTGCCAACGATTATGGCCGAGCGTGAGCGGCGGTTGGAAACGGGAATCGTGCGGGTGGTCGACGCATCGCCCGATTCCGTCGGTGCGGTGATCGTCGCGTCGTTACGCGGTGGTTTGCTGGGTGATACCGCGCGCGCAGAGTATCGCCGAGCCCCCGATGCGTCATCGCGTACCGCGCAGCTGGACAGCGCGACCGCGGATGTCCTGTCGGGGCATTTGGTGGGCTACATCGAAATCGATGTCGCGTCACTCGATCGCGGCAAGCTGCGATACGCGGGGCGCAACACCACGTCGCTTGTCACCATGCAGCAGCTTGAGCGTACCGTGAATCGCGCCGTGCTGCAGCGTAGACTTGAAGCAAGCGGAATTACTGCCGACCGCAGTGAATCGCTTGCTTCAGCGCAATTGCATTTGGACACCGAACGGCTCACGTCGCGTGGGCGCGGTGGCTCGGGCACGATTGGTGTCGTGTTCGCATTGGCCGTCGCCGTCACGTTGTATCTCACGATCTTTATTCACGGGTCGAACGTGATGCGCGGTGTGCTTGAAGAAAAGCAATCCCGCGTGGCGGAGGTCGTACTCAGCAGCGTGCGCAGCGATACGCTGTTGATGGGCAAAATCATCGGTATCGGTGCGGTTGGATTTACGCAGCTCGCCGCGTGGATATTTATCGCGACCGGCATGCTGTGGATTCGCGAGCCGATTTTGGCGAAGTTTGGCATTTCTTCTGCAGGATTCGCGCTCCCAGATCTCAGCGTCGCGATGGGCGTGGTCATCCTCCTCACGTTTTTGCTGGGCTTTTTGTTTTACGCCGCACTCTTCGCGATGGTTGGCGCAACGGTGAGTACGGAGCAAGAAGCGCAGCAGGCGCAAATGCCGGTCGTCATTTTGCTCGCGCTGACGCTGAGCACGGTGCAAGGCATTCTGACAAATCCCGAAGGGCTGATGGCGCGCGTCTTGACCGTGATCCCGTTTTCATCGCCCATCGTGCTGCCGCTGCGCTTGTCGCTCGCACCGATCAGTGCGCCTGAACTCGTGCTGTCGCTGGGCACGCTCGCACTGTCGGCGGGTGCTGCAGCGATCGTCGCGGCGCGAATTTATCGCGTAGGCATTCTCATGTACGGGAAACGACCCACGCTGCGCGAAGCGTTGCGGTGGATTAACTCGCGTTAGAGCGCGACCACACCGACAGCGCGGCCCGGTTGATGAGCGCCTCACTAATGCCGACGCGTTCGGCGTGGAGGGATGCGGTGATTAACACCCCTCCAACCACAAGCGGCGCGATGGGTAGTCCACTCGTGTTGATCACCAGCATCGGGAGTGGCAATAGCCACAGCATAGTCCACGCGGCGCCTTCACCGTGGTGCAGTGAACGCGCACCGCCGCGTGTTAATCGATGTGACGCCGCCAGAGCGATCGCGGCGCACGGAATCAACAGATCGTAGTTCATCCAATACGGCACCGCGACGAGTGTTGCCGTAGACAACGCGATCGCACGACGCGCGGTCGTGTAGGCGTCGCTCGAGTGGTCTCGTTTCGCGAACACCAGCGCGGTTGCCCACGCCGCGGCAAGTGAGGCGCTCAGTTGGGCAGCCCACGCGAGCGGCGTTGCCCCTCCCATCAACTTCACTGATGCCAGCACGCTTCCCATCTGCATGCCGTAAGTGTCAATCATCGTACCGCTCAGCACGCGCGCCGGTCCCGTTGTCGCCTGCAACCAGAGTCGCCATCCATCAATTCCAAAGGCAATGACCGACACGCCCACGAGGGCAGTTGCGGTCACGAGACAGACGCTCAATGCGCGCCACGCGCGCGCCGCGATCAGCGCGATCGGTACCAATACAAACATGTGCGGCTTGAGCGACAACAATCCGAACAGTGCACCCGCCGCGACCGGAGCGCGATCGAGCAGTCTCACGCCACCGATCATGCACGCGGCGCTCAACGCCACGTTTTGACCAGCCACAAAGGTAAGGCAGAATGCCGAACTTGAAAGCACTGCGGCCGTCGCCAGTGTTCGACGTCCAATGGCTAACCACAACGCGAGCACGCCCATTGCTTGTGTGATAAATGCGCTCACGACAAACGGCAGGAGGGTAAGCGGCATTGCCATCAACAAGAACGTCGGCGGATATAGCCAGGGCCGTTCCGCGCGCATCGGGCCGTCGAGCATCGTGCGATAAAACGAATTTTGAAAATTCGTGAACGCCCGTGCGTCGAACACCAGCGTGACACCACCGGTGTGCAGTGCCGGCCCCGCTGCATAGAACACCATGAAGTCGGGAAACACCACACGGTCGGGCGGCCAATGGAGTATCGGTGCGAGTGTCACCAGCATCAGATACAGATGGTACGCGGCGACCACGGTACAGCAGGTCGTCAACCAGATGACCGTGAGCCGTCGATCGGCGTACGCGGGCGAGCCCAGCGTCGGCGTCTCATGTGTGATCATTATTTCACAATCACGGCAGACGTCACCGGTCCCGGCGCCGTGGTAAACGTGCTCGCGCCTTGGTGCGGGCTATTGATCGTCGTGAAATACCCCCAGATCCCGGACGTGTCTTGCTTGGTGAGCTGAAACGCACCGACATACTTGATGTGATACGTTAGCGCGTAGCTTTGATACGTTGTAGTCGTGGTGGTTGTGCAGTGCTGCTTCTTTTTCTTGCCCGTGCACACCGTCTGGCCCGCGGCAATCGTGACCGTGGTGTCCACCCCGCTGTCATAAATCGGGACCATGATGGTCGGCGTCGCACACACGGTCGCACTGCCGCACAGCGCGTCTTCCGCGTTCAAGATCGACGTCGTGTCACCAATATTCGGCCGCGCCCTAAGTATCGAGTCGACGCCCAAGGTGCCGCTGGCGCAGCCAGTCAGCGCGGACGCGAAATTCGCCTGAGTGGTGCCTCCCTGATATGTATTCCCCCATTCGTACTCTGCCGTTGCTGTTGCATTGATCGAGTCGTTCTCTGCAAAGGCCTTGGCGGTGCCGTAGCTGCTCAATGCGTTGATATCGACGGCGGTGAGGTTGTACGCGACATTTGTGGGGGACTTGCCAAGTTGACTCAGAACCGCGCCGTACGGAAAAACGAACGGCTTGATGCAGCTGTGGGTTTTGCGCGACCCCAGCGCGGCGATGCTCGTTTCACTCAGCACGCGCGTGGTGACGTTGAACATACGCGCGAGTGACCAGCTTGCTGTGTAGTGCGCGACGACTTGAACCGCGTTGGCGTTGGCCCACGTCGTAGACGACGCGACCTTGGTCGCGAAGTTCCACGTGACGGGCGTGACATCGGACGACGTAATCGACGCAAGCTGTGAGCCTTCGACACGATTGAGTGAGAGCAGGCTGGTCACGTGCGATTCCGCTTGCGATTCCGTCACCCCGTTCACGAGATCTAACGCCGCTGACATCGCTGCCGCATCGGACAGCGTTTTGAGTTCCGCTTTGAACGAGTACATGCGCGAGAAATCCATCGCCATCGCAGCAAATCCCATGATGACCGTGAACATCACGGCTACCAATACGAGCGTCACGCCGCGACGCTGACGCACGTCATGCGATGACGCTCGGCATGAGCGACCTGCGCAAATTCGGCCTCGAGCGTTTGCCATCATCGTCAAAACTGCGTCGACAAGCGCATGATCGCCGGACCGAGTAACACGACGAACAACGTGGGGAAGATGAACAGCGCGAGCGGAATCATCATGCGCGTCGACGCCGTTGCCGCTCGCTTCTCGGCAGTGACACGACGCTTGTGTCGTAGTTGCTCCGAATACAAGCGGAGCACGGAGACAATCGACGTGCCCCACTTTTCACTTTGCAGCATGTGCGACGCGAGCGTTCGCAGCTCCTCCACACCCGTGCGAACGTACAAGGCGTGCAGCGCCTGGTCGCGCGGCATGCCGGCCGCCATGCGACGTCCCATCCCCAAGAGCTCGTCCGCTAACAATGGATGGAGCGCGACGAGCTCGCGTGAGACGCGTTGCATGGATGCATCGAGCGCGATGCCGGCTTCAACACATACGACCAGCAGATCCAGCGCGTCGGCCAGTCC
>JANXUN010000369.1 GCA_025356185.1 Gemmatimonadaceae bacterium | reverse complement strand
ATCTCGCGTCGATCAAAGAGGGTCTGCGCGTTGAAGTGACCGGCACCGCGCAGTCCGACGGGAGCGTGAAGGCCAGTCGCGCTGCCGTTGTTGTTACCACCACTACGACCACAAATCCAACGACCTACACATTGATTGTTGGAAACGTGACAGCGCTCAGTGGTGCGTGTCCTTTGCTCACAATTGCCGTCGGCGAAAAGAAGGCGATCACAAACGCGTCGACGGTTTTCAACGTGAGGGCGTGCGCAGACTACAAGGTCGGTGCATACGTCGAAATGAGTGGAAATGCAGTCGCCTCGACGGCGGCGCTCACCGCGACTGTGGTGACTGGGCGAAAGTAACCGCGCAAAAGCATGACCCACACAGTGCCGCTCGTTTCTGCCGAGTCGCAAATACGGGTGCTCGTGGTCGACGACGACCGCCCGCTCCGTGAGACGCTCGAACGCCTTCTTGTCCGTCAGGGATATCTGGTGTCCACCGCCGATGGCGCGGAGTCGGCGCTGGCGCTGCTCGAACGAACAGAAGATGTCTCGCTGATTATCAGCGATATCGACATGCCAGGACGGAGTGGGCGCGAGCTACTTATCGATCTTCGTCTGCTGTATCCCGACACTGCGGTCATTATGCTCACGGGACGTCGTGATGTGGATTCGGCCGTGGCGTGTTTGACAATGGGTGCCAGCGATTATCTCGCCAAGCCGGTTCAGTCGTCGGAACTGCGCGCTCGAGTTGAAAAGGCACTCACAAATCGCAACGCCGCAGTCGAAATGCGTCGGTTACGCGAACGCTATGTGTTTGACTTAGAGTCTCAAGTCCGAGTGCTCGGCTCCCGCAATCAAGCGATGTTTCTCGCCCAAGTGCAAATGGCGGTCACTATGCTTGAAGCGAAGAGTCGGTACACCAAGGGACATTCGGATCGCGTTGCGGTTTATGCTGAAGGCACTGCCGTAAGAATGGGCCTGTCAGCGGACTTTGCCATGCAGATCCGCTTGGGTGGCCAACTGCATGACATCGGCAAGATTGGCACCCGCGATTCAGTGTTGAACAAGGAAGGCTCGCTAACCAGCGAAGAGTTTGCCGAGATTCGTCGGCATACCACCGACGGTGAATCGATGCTGAGCGTGCTGCGCGAGGATCATCCCGAGGTGTTGCAGATCGTTCGGTCGCACCACGAGCGTCTCGACGGCAGCGGATTTCCTGATGGTTTGCGCGGCGAAAGCATTCCGCTTCCCGCGCGGATCGTCTGTGTAGTAGACGCGTTTGACGCCATGACCTCTGCTCGGTCTTATGGTCAAGTGCGCACTCCCGAGTGGGCCGTTAAGGAATTGCGCCGCGTGTCGGGCACACATTTTGACCCGAACGTCGTCAATGCATTTCTGACGGCATTTCCGAATCTTGGCACACCCGAGCGTGCCGCACCAAACAGTTGATAATCATTGCGGCAGCTCAAATGCGAAGACACTGCCACGGGGCGTCGCAGCCTCAACGCCGATCGTGCCTCCGTGGGCCTCCACCGCAAGTTTGCAGAACGCGAGTCCGAGTCCAACCGAGTGGTAAGAGCGATCCTTTCGCAGCTGCGCCGCGCCAAACTTGTGAAAGATTCGCTCTCGCGCCTCGACAGGCACGCCTTCCCCTTCGTCCTGCACCGCCACTCGCACCCGGTCTGCGACGCGCCTGACGTCGATGTACAGTTTGCCAATGGAAGGAGTGTGTTTGATGCCGTTACTCAACAAATTTTCCATCACTCTGCGTATCAAACCCCCGTCACACGACGCTGTGACGTCGCCTGAAGTGGACAGCTCAATCCGGCGACCGCTTTCCATTCGCGAAAGCGAGCGCCGCACCTGATCGGCAAGCGTTCCGAGGTCGACCGGTGCGCGCGTAAGCGGCATCTTGCCTTCCTCCATTCGCGTTACGTCAAGCAGCGTATTGGCCATCTCGTTCAACATCCGAGCACTCTGCGATGCATCGCGAACGTCGTCCGCCATCTCTCCCTTGGCCTCCATCTCCATGAGGCTGAGACGACCGAGCAAGACGGTAAGTGGCGTGCGCATGTCGTGCACAATCATGTGCGTCAGCTCGTGACGCAGCCTCTCTAACTCGCGAAGTTTTCTAATCGCTTCCTCCAAGTCGCGGCGCGCTTTACGGAGCTCGAGCTGACTCGATACCCGCGCAAGCACTTCTTCCACCTGGAACGGCTTCGTGACGTAGTCGACTCCGCCAACGGCAAACCCTCGGACCTTATCCTCTAATTCCGTGAGCGCTGTCAGGAAGATGACCGGGATATCGCGAGATGCGGGGTTCTCTTTCAGGCGGCGGCACACCTCAAACCCATTCATCTCTGGCATCTTTATGTCGAGCAGGATCAAGTCCGGGGCCTCATGTGCCACTGACTCGAGCGCCTCTCGACCGCTCATGACGGGTCGCGTTTCAAACCCGGCGGTGGCTAGCATGCTCGACAGCAGTCGCAAGTTATCGACCTTATTGTCGACCAACATGATGTTGGGACTTGAACCTGTCATGAGAGTGCTCCGTCCAACGCGTCGTGCAGCATGTCATACCGGAATGCGTTCGCGGCGTTGCGTATTGCGGTTGCGGCGAGTTCCGAGTGCATAGCCGCGCGGTCCGCTAACTGCAGCAGCTTGGTGGCCCGAGCCTGTCGGCACGCGTCGCGGAGCTCCGTAACCAGCTCCGGGGGAAGCCGATGCAGCAACTCTCGAATGTCCAAGCTGCCAACGTCGACCGCGTCAACAGCGGCGCTGGACATCGGCGTTGGCGCAGAAAGCATTCGAATGCCTGCCGCGCGTGCGATGACTTCATAGAGCTCCACGTCCCGGTATGGCTTCTGCAGGAAGCCGTTCGCTCCGGCCGCCTCGGTTTCGTGGGCTGTGACATCTTTCGCGGCTGCTGTAACCACGATAATGGGCGTCGATGTATCCTGCTCGCGAAGGTGTCGGATCGCGGCTATGCCTCCCATTCCCGGCATATGAAGGTCCATGAAGATCACATCGGGGTGCCACTCGGCGTGAACGGCAATGGCGCGCTCTCCGCTGTTCACACTTCGTGTGAGGAAGCCCGCACTTGTGAGTGTCTCCTCAAGCAGTTCGCGATTGCTCAGGACATCATCCACCACAAGGGCCCTGAGGCCGTTCTCCGAGGATGCGAGCCGTTGAGCGCGTCCCGCTGGCCGACTCATAATCACGCCGGTTGACTCGACCTCGCCTTGGAAGGTGAACGTAAACGTGCTTCCCTCACCGGGAATGCTGCGCACGACGAGGTTCCCACCCATGAGTCGCGCGAAGTTGCGGCTGATGGGAAGCCCGAGACCGGTGCCGCCCTTGTTCCGACCAGCATCGGACTGCTGAAAAGGAGAGAAGATCGCGTCGCGGTCGGACGGCGCAATTCCCGGCCCCGTGTCCAGCACATCGACCGTGACCTCACAACTGGCTGATTCGGTTTCGCGCGATGTCACCCGCATCGTGATGCTTCCTCTCTCAGTGAACTTCGCGGCATTCCCCACCAAATTGATCAAAACTTGGCGCACTTTTCCGGCGTCGCCGTGGAGCACGCGGACAAGTCCGGACGTCAACTGCACGTGAAAGCCCAGTCCGCGTCGCGATATCAGTTCGGTGAACATCAATCGCACGCTGTCGACCAGCTCATGCAGATCGAACGGTTCGCGAGAGAGCGTCACGCGGCCCGCTTCGATCCGCGACATCTCCAGGACGTCGTTGAGCAGGGTGAGCAGGTGGTCACCGCTCGAGTGGATAGCGCCGACTTTTCTGCGCTGAGACTCGTCCAACGTAGTGTCGCGCTCGAGTAGCTGGGCGTAGCCGAGGATCGCGTTCAGCGGCGTGCGGATCTCGTGGCTCATGTGAGCGAGAAACACGCCCTTCGCGCGATTCGCACTTTCGGCGGCGTCCTTTGCGGCTCGGAGTACGAGTTCGTAGTTCTTGAATTCGGTGACATCCTGAGAGACCCCGTACATGTCCGTGGGCGTGCCATTCGCATCCCTGATGACGTCGCCGATCGCGTGCTCCCACACGATACGCCCGTCTGCGGGACGCTTGTACGCGTACGTCACGTCATATCGGGGGACGTCTCCCGCGCACGCGGCCGCGAACGTCGCCGCGGTGCTTTCGCCTATGACCGCATCTGCCGCGTTGACCTGCGCTGCCCAGAACTCCAGTGAATACCGCATTCCCTCCGACGGTGGATCGCCGTGCATTTCGACTATGCGCTCGGACGAGAACCAGTCTCCGGACCCGTCGAGTGGCACATGCCAATATCCCGCCTTGCTCAAGTCCAGCGCGGTCGTCGAGAGGAAGTTTGCACGTTGTAGTTCCTTCGTGCGCGTCGCCACGAGGGTCTCCAAATCCTCCTGATGCTTTCGGAGTTCGATCTCCGCCAAAACGCGGGTGGTGATATCGATGTTGAGCCCGACGAGTC
>JANXUN010000368.1 GCA_025356185.1 Gemmatimonadaceae bacterium | reverse complement strand
GAACGTCTACATCGCCGACGTCACCACTGGCAGGTCGATGTTGCTCAGCAAAGCGCCATTGCTTGCGACGCTGGTGACGGCGATCGACTTCACCGCCGACGGAAAGTCTATCATCGCGACGCTCGTGCCCGACATGCGGGGCCCCGCGCCAACCCATGGCGCCAACAACATCGAAGACGGCCCGCAGGTGCGCTTCACCGACGGCAAAGCGAAACCGCAGCCAGTGCACTTTAGCTTGCTGCAAGATCCGCATGACAAAGCGCTGCTTAAGTACTACAGCACGTCGCAGCTCGCGCTCATTGATGTGAAAACAAAGGCCGTCACGAAGGTCGGCGCGCCGCGGATGATTCGCAGCGTCGATGCATCGCCCGATGGTAAGTATTTCCGTGTTACGGTCATGAACGAGCCGTTCTCGTATCTCGTGCCCGTCACAAATTTCGGCGGCGTACAAGAGCTGTGGGACGCGAGCGGAAAACTCATTGCTACGCTGTCAACGACACCGCTGCGTGAAGGCGCCACCGACGACAATGGCGACGCGCCAGCGTTTGGTCGTGGCGGCGCAGGCGCTGGTGCACCAACCGACACCGGCAAGCGCAACATTCAGTGGAACCCCGTTGGCGAAGGGCTTGTGTACTTCAAGTCGGTGTTTGCCGCCGGCGTTAACGCGACCCCAAACAACGCGCCTGCTGGTGCACCGCCCGCAGGTGGACGCGGTGGCCGTGGCGGCGCGGCGCCTGCAGGTCGTGGCGGTGCACCGGGCGCGGCGGCTGCACGTCCGCAACCAACTAGCGTGCAGTATGTGCAGTGGTTGCCGCCGTTTGGTCCGAACGACACCAAAGTGTTGTACGAAGGCGGGCCGCAGCTGTCCACCGTTGCATTTAGTTCAGATGCAAAAACGATGTTCGTCAGCGACAGTGGTGCAGTCATCGCAATCAAAGACGGCAAGCGCCACAATCTTGGCCGCACCGTAACGCTCGCGTTGGGCGGTGGCGGATTTGGTGGCGGCGGTGGTGGTGGACGCGGCGGCGCGGGCAACGACTCGGTACAAATCGGCCGTTTGCTCACAAAAACGGGGCCCAACGGTCAGTCGTTTGTTCTGGTGGGCAAAGACGGAAAGTCGGTCGCATTGCAGGGCACGAAAGCGCCCGGCGCCAAGTGGCTTACCGAAGCACCGCGTCCGTGGATGGATAAGCTCGATATCGAAAGCGGCACGCGGTCGCGCGTGTTTGAAAGCCCGGCCGATGGCTACGATGAATTTGTCGCGGCGCTCGATGACGATCTGTCAGCGTTCATCTATACGCACGAATCGGCGACGGTCATCACCGACGCATATCTGAAAGACGTTGCAGCGAACACCACCAAGAAACTAACGAGCGCTGTTGACGTTGATCCCGATGTCACCGGCGCACAGCGCCAGCGTTTTCAAGTCACGCGTCCGCGTGATGGTCTCAAGTTCTGGGTCGACGTCACGCTGCCCAAAGATTACAAAGCCGGCACGAAATTGCCCGGCATTATCTGGTTCTATCCGTACGAGTACACGTCGCAGCAGCAGTACGATCAGTCGCGCTACAACACCAACATCAACAAGTTCCCCGCCATTCCGTCGGCGCGCCCCGCATCATCCACCAAGTTGTGGGTGAGCCAGGGTTACGCACTCATCGAACCCGATATTCCAATCTTTGGCGACTCGGGTCGCATGAACGACAACTACACGCGCGATCTGCGTGAAAATCTTGATCTCGTCGTTGACGTGGCAGTCGAACGCGGACTGGTTGATCGCAACAAGATGGGCATCGGTGGACACAGCTACGGCGCGTTCAGCACCGTGAACGCACTCACGCTCGTGCCGTACTTCAAAGCGGGTATCGCCGGCGACGGCATGTACAACCGCACGCTCACGCCGTTCGGGTTCCAGAGCGAGCGTCGCAACTTTTATCAGGCGCAAGCAACGTATCTCGACATGTCGCCGTTTTTGCGTGCCGACAAAATCAGCGGCGCGTTGCTCATGTATCACGCCATCGAAGATCAAAATCAAGGCACCGATCCGATCAGCTCCAAGCGCATGTTCCTGGCGTTGCAAGGGTTGGGTAAACCCGCCGCGCTGTTCATGTATCCGTACGAAGATCACAGCGTTGCGACGTACGCCAGCGATCTTGACC
>JANXUN010000312.1 GCA_025356185.1 Gemmatimonadaceae bacterium | reverse complement strand
TCCGAGCGCCATCGCTCGAATGATCAGCGACGTGGCCTGCGAGCCTGAGTTACCGCCCGAGCTCATAATCAACGGAATGAACTGCGCCAACATTGTCGCCTTGTCGATATCCGCCTGATAGTGCGCCATCGCGGATGCCGTGAGCATCTCGCTGATGGCTAAGATCGACAGCCATCCGCCACGCTTGCGCACGTTCTGCCAGAGTCCGATCTGCATGTACGGCTCTTCGAGCGCTTCCATACCGCCAAATTTCTGCGCGTCTTCCGTGCCTTCTTCTTGAATGACGTCGATGACGTCATCGACCGTCACGACGCCGAGCAACCGGTTGTTCGTGTCAACGACCGGCACGGCAACGAGATCGTAGTTGGAGGTGAGGTTTGACACCTCTTCTTGCAACGTGTCTGGTGACACGCTCACGACTTCGCTCCACGCCAACTCGCTCACGCGCGCGCCTTCTGGCGCGGCGAGCAGTTCGCGCAGCGACATCACGCCACGCAAACGTCCGTCAAGATCCGTCGTGTAAATCGTATACATCGCTTCGCGACGACCGGCGCGCGCCATCGCCCGCACCGAGCGCAGCGCTTCTTCAATCGTGAGCGTTTCGTCAACCGATACGAACTCCGTGGTCATCAGACCACCGGCAGTGTACGGATCGTATTCGAGCAATCGTTCGGTTGCGGCCTTCTCGTCGGGCTCAAGCTCCGAGAGAATGTCATCGGCCGTCTCTTCGTCCAACTCTTCGAGCGCATCAGCGCGCTCGTCGGGCGTCATCTCAGCGACGATCGACGCCGCTTCTTGCGCCGTTAGCTCTTCGAGAACCTGCGTGCGTAAATCTTCGTCGAGATATTCGAGAACCTCGGCAGCACGCTCGCGCGGCAATGCGGCGAGAAACGCGCGCACGCTTGCCTCGGGCAACGCCTCTGCCAAATCGGCGAGGTCGGCCGGGTGCATCTCTTCCGTCTGCGGCCCGACGCTCTGGGGCGACTCCTGGAGTAACTCGAGGAGGTCGGGCACAAGAAGCGCCGCGAGCGGGCGTAGTTTGTCCTTCTGGGGTGGCTTCATGCTGTGGCCCCTCCAGGGGTGAGCATCGGGAGGCTCACCGCCGCGCGGCGATCAAGTGGATTGTGTTGTAGCAGGACGGGTTCCAACACCGGGCTCGAGGCTGCGCGAGAGGGGTGTCGGCGGGCGCAAGTTACACGCGCGTCAAGGCCTCGCAAACCCCGAACGCACGAGGGCTCAGGCCAGAGGCAACATCCGGTCCTGAATCATTACGATCGCCACGAGATCCACACCGATGGGCGCGAGCGCGACGCGCACTGCATCGGCAAATCGTGACGCATCGTAGACGCCCACGAATTCAATGTCCGCGCTCATGATGCCCACACTCGCGGTAACAACTCCGGTCACGCCACCAAGTGCCGTGTGCACGGCGCGCGCGCCATGCACCGAAATGACATTGCGCAGCTCAAGCGAGAGACGCCGACGTGTCCTGCTGTTTTTGTCTCCCGTCTCCGGTCTCATCTCTCCCGTCTCTCGTCTGTAGTCGCCGTCTCCCTTCTCCCGTCTCCGGTCTCCCGTCATCTTTATCGTGCTCGGACGCACTGTCAACAGGTGCGATCTCCAACCCTCATCCGCACCCGTATGCCTCGCGTAGCATTTCTTGGTCTTGGTGCGATCGGTGCGCCAATGGCGCGTCATCTGGCAACTGCCGATCACGATCTCGTGGTGTGGAATCGCACCCATGCTCGCGCCGACGCATTCGTTTCATCACGTGCGACGCCGTCACACGCACGCACAGCGGCGACGCCAGCGGACGCGGCAGCGGGTCGCGATGTCGTGATCACGTGCATGCCGGTGTCGCGCGATGTTGAGTCGCTGCTGGATGGTCCGACAGGATTACTCGCGGGAATGCAACGAGGCGCCGTGCTCGTCGACTGTACCTCTGGTGATGCCGCGACGTCACGACGAATCGCCGCACGACTCGCCACTGCGGGTATCGATTTCATCGATGCCCCTGTTTCTGGTGGTGTGGTCGGCGCAGAGAATGCGGCGCTGACCGTGATGGTCGGCGGTGACGAACAGGTGCTTGAGCGCGTGCGCAGCGTGATCGCGTGCTTTGGCAAACGCATTGTGCATTGCGGCGTTGTCGGAAGTGGTGATTCGCTCAAAGCCGTGAACAATGCCCTGCTCGCGATGCACATTTGGGGAACCGCAGAGGGATTGATTGCGCTCGAAAAGGCCGGCGTACGCGCTGACGTCGCGCTCGATGTGATCAACGCATCCAGTGGACGTTCTAACGCGAGCATGAACCTCTTTCCCGAACGCGTGCTGACGCGTGCATTTCCGCGCACGTTTCGCTTGGCACTGCTCGACAAAGATGTTGGTA
>JANXUN010000303.1 GCA_025356185.1 Gemmatimonadaceae bacterium | reverse complement strand
GCTCCTCGTTCGTCGCCTGCAACCATGGAGCGGAAACGTGGGCAAGCGACTGGTCCGATCACCAAAGACGTACCTTCGGGACAGCGGCGTGCTGCACGCGCTCCTCGAGATCGAGACGCCTCATGCGTTACTCGGTCATCCCGTCGTTGGCGCGAGCTGGGAAGGCTTCGTGATCGAGAATCTCCTGGCCGCTGCCGGTGACCGATATGTTCCCACCTTCTATCGAACCGAGGATGGTGCCGAAGTGGACCTCGTGCTCGAGCGCGGGGGAAGCGTGGCGTACGCCATTGAGATCAAGCGCACGACGGCACCTGACGTCTCCAAAGGATTTCGATTGGCGTGTGACGTGCTCAAACCGCGCGTCGCGTGCATCGTGCATCGGGGCGATGATGAGTGGCCGATGGGATCGAACATTCAGGCGATCTCGCTTCGCCACCTCATGACAAAACTCGAGCGCGCGCGATGACGTCCATTCCTGATCGCCTCACTGTCGCGCTGTCTGAGCGTTACCGCGTCACCCGCGAACTCGGCGCTGGCGGCATGGCGACCGTGTATCTCGCGCACGATCTCAAGCACGAGCGTGATGTCGCGATCAAAGTGTTGCATCCGGATCTCGGCGCGGCACTCGGCGCCGAGCGCTTCTTAAGCGAAATCAAAACGACGGCGAAGTTGCAGCATCCGCACATTCTGCCGTTGCTCGATAGTGGCGCAGCGGACGGATTGTTGTACTACGTGATGCCATTTGTGCGCGGCGAAACACTGCGTGTACGATTGGAACGCGAGAAACAACTGCCCATTGATGATGCGTTGCGCATTGCGCGAGAGGTTGCGAGTGCGCTCGACCATGCGCACAAGCAAGGCATCATTCATCGCGACATCAAGCCGGAGAACATTCTGCTGCAGGATGGCGCGGCGGTCGTCGCAGATTTCGGCATTGCACTCGCGGTGCAACAGGCCGCCACGCAACGCCTCACGCAGACAGGGCTCAGTCTCGGTACGCCCCCGTACATGAGCCCCGAGCAGGCCATGGGGGAACGCGCGATCGATGCACGCAGCGACGTGTATGCGCTCGCCGCCGTCACGTACGAAATGCTCGTTGGCGAGCCGCCGTTCACCGGCGCCACCACGCAGGCGATCGTGGCAAAAATCCTCACAGAGCAGCCTACGTCGCTCCGCACGGTACGCAACACGGTGTCCGTGCAGACCGAACAGGCGGTGTTCGCCGGGCTGGCCAAACTTCCCGCCGACCGATTCGCCAGTGCGCATCACTTTGCCCAGGCGTTGAGCGGTGGTGCGTCGTCGATCGGCTCCACGGGTGTTCACCAAGTCAGTACGCCATCGGCGAAGGGAGTTACGTCGGCAGTTGCTAGGCGCAGTGTGTCCCTGCCAGCGTTCGCCGCTGTCTCGCTCTTCGCCGTGATCGCCGGTGCGTATGCGTACGCGGCGACGACACGCGGGACCACCACGGCATCGTCTCCAACCATACAGTTCGCGGTACGGCTGCCGGATTCCCTGAAGCTGGCGATCGATGCAGTCTAAGGCGCGCTGGCCATGTCTCCGGATGGGAGCGAATTCGTGATACCGGCGCAAGCCGAAACCGACGTACGCTTCTACCCTCGTCCACTGCAGTCGCTCGCCCTTGCGCCACTTCCGACACAGGCTGGAGTGGGCAACCCAGCGTACTCGCCCGACGGACGATGGCTCGCTTACGAAGACGCCGCGGGCGATCTCGTCAAGGCGCCGACTGGTGGTGGCCCCGTCGAGCGCATTGCGGCCGATGCGCATCGCGTCTCGTGGGGCGACAACGACTCGCTGCTCTTCCTGCGTAGCGGCGATCTTTGGACAATGAGCGCCACCGGCAGCGCGGTCGTTCAGCGTACGCGCCTCAGTGCTCAACCAGGCACCCGCGCCACCTTCCCCTTTTTGCTGCCGGGATCGCGCGCCGCGCTGTTCAACATCGCGCGACGTGAAAGTCGGACGCCGGATGAGTACGAGATCGCACTGCTGCAACTCGACAATGGTGAGGTCACGTCACTTGGCCTCAAGGGAAGCAATCCGCGCTACAGTCCCACCGGACATCTGCTCTTTGCCCGGCAGGGGAACGTCCTGTTTGCCGCGCCCTTCGATGTTCGCACGCACAAGCTTACTGGCGTCCCACAGCCGGTGCTCGACAGCGTCATCGTCCGAAGCGGCGGCGCCGCGACTTATGGTTTCTCGGCGAATGGGACGCTAGCCTTTGTTGCCGGTGAGTCAAACGTCCGCCTGGTCGTGATTGATCCGCGAGGCGCGACCACTACGCTTGGCGTGCCACCCGACTCGTACCACACGCCGCGTCTCACGCCCGACGGATTTCGGGTGGCCTATGATCAAGCGCATGGGTCCGAAGTGGACCTCTGGATGTACGACATGCGCACCGCGCAGCGGACGAGGCTGACCAAGGGAGGAGTAAATACTGCACCTGAGTGGAGTGCGGATGGCCAGCAGTTGATCTTCGTGAATTACAACGGCGTCCGCGAGCGACTGGTACGCCAGAGCATGGGCAGCACAGGCACGTCGGATACGATTGCCCTGTGTGGCGCTGCAGGCAGCGGGCGCGCATTGACGTACTCCGTGGCGCCCAGCGGCCAGTTCCTCGTGGTTGGGTGCGGTGCCATTGGAGCGCGCATCTTGCAGGCCATTTCGATCGGTAAGTCCACAGGCTCGACCGATCCTGACGCACCGCGACGGCTTGACGTGGGCGATGACGCAGCGACGCCGTCAATCTCACCAGATGGCCGTTGGGTAGCGTACGACGCGAGCGTTGGAAAACAGCGCGAGGTTTTTATCGCGAGCCTCGACAATTCAGCGGTACGACTTCAGGTCTCCACCGCTGGTGGTTCGATGCCGGTCTGGTCGGCCGACGGCGCCACTGTCATCTATCGTGCCGACGTCTTCATGTCCGCGCGCGTCTCCTTTGCGCCGCAACTCGAGATCACACGCCGAGACACGCTGCGCACACCGGCGTCCATTCCCCGGTCGACTGGTACTCGCAACTACGATCTCGATCGTCGCACCGGATCGATCGTCACGGTCCTTCCCGTGAACGAAGCGTCGGCGCAGCGAGTCATCGTGGTGACGAACTGGTTCGAGCAGCTCCGCGCACGGATGTCGGGAAAGGCACCGAACCTTGAATGACCGCTCTCCTCGACGGCCTCCAACCGGCTATCGCGAAATTAGCCCAATAGCGGAAATTAAAAATCAGATGTTAAATTTACGAGTATGATCTCGCGACAACTCGACAACATACTGGCGGCACGTCTGCGAGATACACCTGCCGTCGTACTGATAGGACCCCGGCAGGTAGGGAAAACGACGCTCGCACAAAAAGTCGCCAAGCAGTACGGTGCCGCGGCGCGTTACCTCGACTTGGAGCGCCCAGGCGATCTGCGGCGGCTTGAGGACGCCGACGCGTATCTGCGATCGCAGCAGGGCCAGCTTGTGATCATCGACGAGATTCACCGCGCGCCAGGACTGTTTCCCGTCCTCCGCGGCATCATCGATGAGCGTAGACGGAAGAAAGACCGCACAGGCCATTTCCTGTTACTCGGCTCGGCGTCACTCGACTTGCAACGTCAGGCTGGAGAGTCGCTGGCGGGCCGGGTAGCGTATCTGGAGCTGACGCCGATTTTGGCGCACGAACTCGCCGCAGGAAAGAGACCGAGACGCCACGTGGACGACCTGTGGATGCGCGGCGGTTTTCCGGAGAGCCTGCTCGCAACGACCGACGCAGCGAGTGCTACGTGGCGACAGAACTTTCTGCGTAGCTATCTGGAACGCGATGTCCCGATGTTCGCGCCCCGCCTGCCCGCACAGACGGTAGGGCGCCTGTGGCGCATGCTGGCGAGCAGCCAGGGTGCGCTGCTCAATCAGTCACGACTCGCCGCCAGTCTCGATCTCTCGTCGCCGACCGTGGGGCGCTACATCGACCTGCTATCGGATCTCTTGTTGGTGCGGAGACTTCAACCCTTCAGCGGCAATCTCGGTAAGCGTCTGGTCCGCGCACCCAAGGTGTACGTGCGCGACAGCGGGTTGGTGCACGCGCTGCTCGGGCTCGATACGCTGGATGATCTGCTGGCGCATCCGATCACCGGCGCCAGCTGGGAAGGGTTTGTGATCGAGAACCTGATCGCTGCCGCAGGACCACGGCGCATCCCACTGTTCTTCCGGACGGAGAAGGGCGCCGAGGTCGATCTGCTGTTCGAGCGTGGCGGCAAAGTCGAGATGGTCATCGAAATCAAGCGATCGACGGCGCCCACCGTCTCGCGCGGGTTCCACGTCGCGTGCGAAGACCTAGCACCTGCTGCGGCGTATGTCGTACACAGCGGATCCGAGTCGTGGCCGATGGCGGGCGGAGTGCAGGCGATCACGCTTGTAGAGTTACTGCAGCGGCTGGAGAACACGGCGTAATGACCGATCTTCGCACCACCTTGCAATCATCGCTCGGCGCCGCCTACACCATCGAACGCGAACTCGGTGGCGGTGGCATGTCGCGCGTGTTTCTCGCCACGGAGAATCAGCTGTCTCGCTTGGATCTCATCAACAACAAGCGCTCCACTTCGCGGCCGCAAGATTTGGCAGACGCTGCTGCGCTCGAAGCGTTGAGCGAGAAACACCAGCGCGGCTAGACAACTGCTGCGCGGACCCCCACTCTCGCATGTGCCAGATCAACTCCACAACCAGCTAAGTCGCACCCTCGGCGCCGCCTACACCGTGGAGCGTGAGCTCGGCGGCGGCGGCATGTCGCGGGTCTACGTCGCCGAGGATGCGCGGCTCAAGCGAAAGGTCGTCGTAAAGGTGCTCTCGCCCGAGCTTGCCGCGGGCATCAGCGCCGAACGCTTCGAGCGCGAAATCCAACTCGCCGCGGCACTGCAGCAGGCAAACATCGTTCCCGTGCTCAGCGCGGGCGACACCGATGGCCTGCCCTACTACGTCATGCCCTTCATCGACGGGCTCTCGCTGCGCGCACGATTATCGCGTGGCGAAGCAATGCCGGTCGCCGAAGTGGTCGGTGTCGTACGCGATGTCGCGCGTGCGCTCGCATACGCACACGACCACGGCATCGTGCATCGCGACATCAAGCCCGAAAACATTTTGCTCTCTGGTGACGCCGCCGTCGTCACCGACTTTGGCATCGCCAAGGCGCTGAGTGCGTCGCGCACCAA
>JANXUN010000262.1 GCA_025356185.1 Gemmatimonadaceae bacterium | reverse complement strand
TCGGGCCCGTCCACAAGCACGATATCGCCACCGATCTGTTTCAGTTCGTCGACCACATCCTCGCGACGCACCACGTTCACGGTGCGCAGGCCTCGGCGCTTTGCGATTTGAATGAGATAGCGACCCACCGCCGAGTTCGCGGTGTTTTGAATCACCCAGTCGCCGGCGGTGAGTGACACAAACTCCGAGAGTAGCAGCGACGCGGTTGGCGGATTCACACTCAGCATCGACAGTTGCAGCACGTCCCCGATCGCGGGGAGCGCAATCAACGAATCGGCTCGCGCACTGAGATGCGACGTCCATGAACCAACGCCGATCGGCAGTACAACGCGCTGCCCAATCGGCAATGAGACGTCGGCTCCCACCCCCGCAATACGACCGATCCCTTCGTTGCCGCCAACTGCGGGAAGCGGCGGCAGCATACCGTACTCCCCCGTGAGCGTGAGCACATCCGATGGATTAATCGGCGACGCGAGCACTTCGATCAGCGCCTCGCCCGCGGTCAGCGGAGGCAGGGTGAAGTCGACGCACTCGATTACCTCGTGCGCGACCGGACCTCGAGTAGCGTACTGCGCTCGTTGCATACAAGCACTCGTTGGCGGCGGCATGATCGAAACCATCACGACACCGAATAGTTTCCCGCGGTGCGCTACATCAAATCGTCGGCACTACGGTCATGAATGGTGTGCAACTCGACGACCACTAATCGACGAACGCGCGTTGGCAATTTGAAAATCGCCTGTTCGCCAACGCCCTTCCCCTGCAGTGCGCGACCAATCGGCGACGACATCGTCACATGGCCGTCGTTTAATTCGCCTGCGTCGCCGAACACGAGTTCGTACGTCTCGAGCGCCCCGCTCTGCTCGTCCTTCACGATCACCCGCGAGCCCAGCCCCACTTTGTCCGTCGAAATCTGCGCAATATCGATGTTCGCCAGTTTGGTCACGCGCTGCGTCAACTGACCGAGTCGCGCCTGCACAAACTGCTGCCGTTCAAGCGCCGCCTTGTACTCGCTGTTTTCCTTGAGGTCGCCGAGTTCTACGGCCTTCCGAATTTCGTGCGGAATCGTGACGTTCAGTTCAAAACTGAGCGTCTCGACCTCGCGGGCCATTTTGGCGATGAGTTCGGTAAACATGCGCGGTCGACAAAGTCGTTCAAAAGGCGAACGCCCGGCCGATCCCGGCCAGGCGCAATGGTCAAACTAATATGGCATGAAGTCCGTGGTTGCCGCCACTAGCTTTCGCGCGTGATTGAGACTGTTCAACATGACGATGTGACGGCGTATCGGCTGTCGTGGTGGCGCAGTCGACTGCGCGGCTTTTCGGTCACGGTGTATCGCGTGCGCGATGCACTCATCGATACCGGCTACCCGAGAGCACGCGACGCGCTCTCCGACACACTCACACGTGCGCCGGTGCGCGGTGCGCTGCTCACGCACCACCACGAAGATCACGCGGGAAACGTGCAGTGGCTGGCCGACAGCGGCGTGCCACTCGGCATGTCCAATGCGACTGAGCAGATACTCCGAAAGCTTCCGCACATCGGACTCTATCGTCGCATCACATGGGGAGCGATGGCATCACTGACCGGTGACATCGCACGGTTTCACGATGCCTCGCTCGCACTCATTGCATCGCCCGGACACAGCCCCGATCATCACGTGGTATTCGACCACACGACCGGAACGCTCTTTTCGGGTGATCTGTTTCTCGGTGTGCGCATGAAGATCGCGCACTGGTACGAATCACCAACACAACACGTGCGTTCGTTGCGTGCATGCATCGCCATGCAGCCGACGCGCGTCTTCTGCGCGCATCGCGGACTGCTGCCAAGCGGTACGGCAATGCTCGCGGCGAAAGCCGACTGGCTCGAAGACGTGATTGCGCGCGTGCTCGCCCTCGCCGCGCAAGGAGTGGATGCGACGACCATTCGCGAGCAACTGCTCGGGCCGCTCGACAGCACGCATTGGATTTCGTTCGGGGACTACTCGGCCGATCACATCGTGCGTGCGATTCTTCGCGACTCGATGATCAACGACCTGTCGGATCCGGCGCTGCGCGCTAGGGAGTGAGCTCGCGCACTGCAGATTGGATCGCTGCTTGCGCCGCGTGCGCATCGATGACGGCCTTTGCGGCTTCGGCAGGATCGTCAGTGAGCAACAGCAGATCCAGATCACCCGCCGAAATTTTTCCTTCGCCCACGAGGCGCGAACTGATCCAACGCACGAGGCCGGCCCAGTAGTGACGCCCAAACAAAATCACCGGAAACTGATAGATTTTTCCCGTCTGGATGAGCGTCAACGCTTCGAATAGTTCATCCAGCGTGCCGAATCCGCCGGGAAAGATGATAAACGCGTTCGAGTACTTGATGAACATCGTCTTTCGCACAAAGAAGTAGCGAAAATTCACCAACGTATCAACGTACGGATTCGCGCCCTGTTCGAACGGCAGTTCGATGTTGCAACCCACTGAATGCCCGCCCCCTTCTTTCGCACCCTTGTTGGCCGCTTCCATGATTCCCGGCCCAGCGCCGGTGATGATGGAAAACCCTTTTTCCGCCAACAACTTCGCGGTTTCGCGAGCCGCGTCGTACTGCGGATCGTCGGGCCCAGTGCGCGCAGATCCGAAAATTGTCACGCCCTTGGTAATCGCCGCCAGCGCGTCAAAGCCTTCGACAAATTCCGACGTAATGCGCATTACGCGCCACGGATCGCTGGTCGTAAATGCGCCCGAATCCGAATCGTGCGATTGCAACAATTTTTCATCTTCGGTGAGCATCGGACGATCGCGAATGTCTTGATCGATCATTCGCAGATCCATGCGACGCACCGCACGCGCGCCACTCGACACACGGGCTTCGGCGTCCGGCTCACGACCAGCCTTGCGATGCCCTTCCTTCGTGCGCGCTTTGAGCGCCTCACGCGACTCGGCTTCCGCGCGCGAACGCGTGGCGGGAGAGACCTTCTTGCCGGACACGGTGCGCGCTGGAGTTTTTCGCGGTTTCGTCATGCGCACATGATATCGCCATGACGTCGCGTTTGCTGGTCGTCGTGGCCGACGGCGTACGTCCCGACGTTTTCGGCGACGAGATCGACCGCGGACGCGCACCGGCGCTCGCGGCGCTGCGTGATCGCGGTGGATTGCACAGTGTGTCGGCGTCGTTTCCGTCAGTCACCGGTCCCGCCTACGTGCCGTTCGTCATGGGTCGGCATCCGGCACATGTGGGGATGCCGGGATTGCGATGGTTCGATCGTGCGCGAACGATTCGCTGGTCACTGGGTCAATCGCGCAGCTACTCCGGCATCGACATTTGGCACATTGATCGCGACCTCGCGCACGACGTGCCGACACTGTTCGACCTCGCGCAGCCGTCGCTGGCGGGGCTGATGATGATTGGACGCGGCGCGTCGCACGGACGTGTCGGACGCGGCGTGCGATGGATGATGCGCGCGTCGCATGTACACTTTCGCGGTGACTTGCTCGGCTGGCGTCGCGTCGAACAGCTCGCCGTGCGA
>JANXUN010000245.1 GCA_025356185.1 Gemmatimonadaceae bacterium | reverse complement strand
GATGCGCGTCGCATCGTCGTAAAGAAGCGCAGAATCCGCAGTCACGGTTCCATGCGCAACGCCTTGATCCGTCAAGTGCGCGTGAAATCCGAAGATGAGTTGATCGGCCGAGTCGGGAATCACGATCGGAACGAACGGTTTCGCCGGCGTGACTTTGGCGACTGGCTTTGGCGCGGCCGTTGTCGGCAGGGCCGTGGTTGTTGCTGCCGAGGTGGTTGTAGGTACAGGCGTCGTTGTCGGCGCGGCGGTCGTCGCCGAACTCTTGGTGACCGCGGCTTTCGTTTGCGCTTTCTTGTCGGCGCTCGAGCACGCAATCGCGAGCTGCACGGCGGACATGACCACCACCAGTGACACAGTGCCGTGCAACTTCGAGGACAACGCTGCACACGTGTGATGCGCGAACTCGCGCACGCGACGCTGCATATAAGACGACGTATCGAAGGGCATGCGCACGATATGAGAGAAAACGGCAGCAAATTTGCGTTCGCTGCGATTCACGAATCATGCCACAATGCCTGCTAGGTAGCGAGCGCCTCGCTTCCGTCGCGCGTCAGCGTGCGAAAACCGAATGCTACCGGAATGCCAATACATACCACGAGAATAGCTGCGGCTTGCGCCGCCGAGGACAGATTGAACGTCTTCGGTGGGCCGATATGCGTAAGCGGTACCAAAACGCGATTCATCATCGCCCAGACAAAAAGGCCGTACAACGGCCCGACGACCAGCGGCTGCCCGCGAAGTAACGCGACCCGGCGCGCAACGAAGAAAAACAGTGTGGTCCATCCCATGGCAATCGACAAATGCATCAGAGAGCCGACGACGACGGTAGTGGCGGGGCCAAATGTCCCCGGTGCAAACAACGCACCGGCTATGTAGCTGAATACGCGATCGGGGGTGTTGCCGGTCTTGGCGACGTATTGGATGCTCGCCGCGGTTCCGTCCAACAGGCCGACGACGAGGCCCGTCAGCAAGAGCGTCTGCATAAACGAGCGTGGCGTGCGTTGCGTCATGACGTTGTGCGTTGAGGGACAGCTAGAATCGCCAGCTCGACGGCAGATGGAGTAGCTTACAGCATAGACACGAGGTCGGCACGACCGCGTGCTCGTCGACTTCCTTTTTGCTGATCATGCCTATGCTTGCGTTCGCTCTATCGCGCCGTGTGCGCATTGCATGCTGCGTCGCGACCGTGGTAACCGGCGTCGCGATTGGCGCCACGGCGTGCGCCACGTCCAGAACCGCGTCGCACGGCGATGCGTCACCAGCTGGCTCGATCGTGCACACGTATACGCCGCCGCGCGGACTCTCACCAAACGCACCGGCCGATGCACGCTGGGCCGACTCGGTGTTGACGACACTCACCCTGCGTGAGAAAGCCGCGCAGATGGTGTGGGTGTGGACGTTGGGTGACTACACCGCAATGGACGCGCCCGCGTACACCAACATTGAAAAGCAGGTACGCGACAATCAGTTGGGCGGTGTGATCGTCTCCGTGGGTGGACCGCTCGACATCGCGGTGAAAACGAACGCGTTGCAACGCGCCACAAAACTGCCACTACTGGTTGGCGCCGATCTCGAGACTGGCGCCGCATTTCGTGCGCGTGGTGGATGGTTTTTGCCCAACGCGATCGAGCTGGGCGGTGCCACATCGTTTCCCTATCAGATGGGAATCGGGGCGACGCGCGATACGATGCTCGCGTACGAAATGGGGCGCGTCACCGCGCAAGAAGGGCGCGCGATGGGCATTCATATTGCCTTTGCGCCGGTGCTGGACGTGAACAACAACGCGGCGAATCCCGTGATCAGCTCACGCTCGTTTGGCGAAGATCCTGCACTGGTTGCCCGAATGGGCGTGTCGCTGCTGCGTGGTCTCCAAGCGAACGGCATGCTCGCGACAGGAAAGCATTTTCCTGGACACGGCGACACCGACCAGAATTCGCACCTGGAACTTGCACGCGTCAACGGATCACGGGCGCGCTTGGACACGGTAGAGCTGCGTCCCTTTCGCGAGGCAATCGCGGCGGGATTGCGTGGTATCATGACGTTTCACGGTGATCTGCCAGCGCTCGATGATTCACACACCGCGGCCACGCTGAGCGCGAAAGTGATGACCGATTTGCTGCGCACGCAGATGGGATTCACTGGCTTGCTGGTGACTGATGCGCTGGATATGAACGGTGTGCTGGGCAATCTCACGATGGCTGAAGCCACACAACGCGCGGTAGTGGCGGGCAACGACGTGTTGCTCATGCCAACCAGTGTCACGATTGCCATCCAAGCCGTCGTGGATGGCGTGTCGAGTGGTCGTTACACCGAGGCGCGCATCGATCAAAGTGTCAAACGACTGCTGATGATCAAGCACGAACTCGGATTGCACACCAATCGATTTGTCGACGTCGAAGGCGTGCGCACCAACGTCGGTTCGGTCGCCAATCTTGCACCGGCGCGCGAAGCCGCCACGAAAGCAATCACGCTCGTTCGCGATTCTCTCAACATCGTGCCATTCAAGATGGCGCCGACCAGTCGCGTCGTGAGCATCACGATCACGCCGCGCGCGGATTTATCTGCAGGGCGCACGTTCGACGCCGAACTGAAATCGTCGTACGCGCAACTGCTGTCGCTCACGCTGAGCCCCGAAACGGTGTTTGACAACACGGCGGGTGCGGCAGCCGGTGGCACCGGCGCGTATCTCGCAAACCCCGAGCCGGCGTTGCTTCCCGCCGCGGTGCAAAATGCGATCAGCATCGCGAGCAACGCCGACGTAGTGATTGTGTCGAGTTACATCGGCGCGAGTACCAACACCGCAACAATGGCGCCGACACGCGGCGTGCCGGAGTTACTCAACGGATTGCGCCGCGCTGGCGTGAAAGTCGTGCTGGTATCGTTCAACAATCCGTATCTCGCGCTGGGGCTTCCAAGCACAGAAGCGCATTTGATCGCGTGGAGCCCATGGACGCTGTCGCAACGCGCCGCGGCGCGCGCACTACTCGGCAAAGCACCAATTACTGGACAGCTGCCGATTACGATTCCCGGCGTTGCGGCGTACGGCACGGGACTCAAAAGGTGAACGACGTACCCGCGTAGCCCCATCGTTCGGTGACTGCTCCACCGGGCGTGCTTTTTAGAAAGTGGCCCGGTTCGACGATGCCGACACCAAATGTGATGCGCCAATGACGCGTCAATTTCCAAATGCCGCTCACGTCAACTTCGTCCGCCGCGTGGCGCTCCGTCGATCCCGATGCAGCGCGCAAGACGGCGTTTTGTTTCGTGTACACGCCGTCGTCGAGTCGCAGTCGATCAAAGCGATACAGCGCGCTGCGCAGCTGCACGGCTTTGGTGACATCCCAGGTACTGATTGCGTGCAGCTCTCGCACGTTAGCGCGGCCGATCACATCGGCGTAACCGCCGTGCGAGTGCGCCGCGGGATACAGTGTGAAAAATGTTTCGACGGTTGACGCGGTGTTTGCGTTTTCTCCGCTCGCTTCTTCGACGCCGAGTGTGAGCGTTGGAGCGCCACGCGCTTTGCGCCACGTGACCTGCGCATCGGCTACGCCAAACCATGCCTGCACATCACGGGTACTCACGTGACCTCGCTGTGATGCGCCTTCGACATCGATTGAAAGTGCGCGCGACGATGCGGGCGCCGTCGCACCCCACTGCCACTGCGCGCGCACGCCGGTTGTTGTGCGCCGAGTGAGCGCCGTTGGCGTGCGAATTTCTTGATCGTACCAGTACGTTTGCCACACTGCCGGAAGTCCTGACATGACGGGCTTCGCATTTGGTGCGTTGCCGATTGCCGCAGTGCGAAATCGCGTCGTGCTATCGGCGCGATTGGGGAGTGTTTGTCGCACTATCACCGGTCGCACATCCATCGCGTCGATGGCAAACGCGCCTTGTACAAGGACCGCGCGAGTCCCCTGTACTCCACGCCGGGTATTGGACCAATCGGGCACACCAAACAGCCGTTCACGGTTGAGCGCGATCTCTTGTCGACCGTAGCGCACAAACGATGCGCCGTACCCGACGTCGGCAAACAAGTTTTGCATGTCATGTCGATCTTCATCATTGGTGCGCGCACCACCAGGCAACGTTCGACCGTAGCTTTGCGCGTCGCGCCATTCGGCAAAGACGCGCGCGTGCGCGCCGCTGCGATTGCCAGCTTGCAGATCCGCTAACAGCTGAACGCGCGATTGGTCGTTGTCGTCGTTTTGCGTGGTGGTGTTGAAGTCGCGATACGACTCACCGCGCCAGCGCAGCTGACCGCCGAACGTCAGCGTGAGCGGTGACGCGCCCAGAAGGGGAATCGCTTTGATCGCGTCGTCCCAGTTCGACGTCCGACTGGAGGGCAGGTAGACCTCGTCGAAACGGAGGTTCCTGAAGTCGGGTTTCGCCGTCTGTGCGTGGGCGGCGTGCCCTATGGCTGCAGTTCCGCAAAGCATGACGGCACCGAGAGAGGCCAGCCGTTTAAACGTGCGAACCTTCGAAGAAGTTGATAGCATGCAGTCAGTATGACCGACAGAGATTACCGATGAGTTTGCTTAAGGCGATAATGGCTCGAAATCGCTCGCGGATGGTAACCATCTGAGGACAAATTACGGTTACATCGCTCTCCTCGTTCGTTCACCGTCTTTCCGATCCGATGACCCCAGAACTCACCACCATAATTGGCGCGATTGTTGGCGTGATTTTGGTGATCGGGGCAGGAATGTGGTGGTGGGTAAGTCGAACTCCAGTGGTTCGTCGAGAATTGGGTGAAGAGCTTCCATTGTTTGGCGGTCTTTCGTCCCACGATTCTGAGACGGGGGCGGACGGGATCATGGCCGGCGGGGTGGTACGGCAGGCGGGACAGACCAGTTCGCCGGTCAGCGCGACTTCGTACGCGCCACCGTCGGCCGCGTCATCTGCTCCCGATCGGTCAGTAAAGCCATTGAGCACGTCAGAGGCGCCGGTGACATTGAATCAACCCGCGGAGCCGCCGGAGCGTCCCAAACCGTTCATTCGCGAGTTCACGACGGCGCGATCGCGAACGACCCCTGCCGGGAGCACTCAGCCGGTTGCGTCAACTCCGGCACCGGGTGACGCGCACGTCGTGAACAGCGCAGGTGTTCCAGGAACGATGATCGAAGGACAAATGCTTCGATTTAGTGTTCCGTCGGAAGGCACGTTGCAGTTTTTGCCAGGACGACTGGAGATCGCATCGGGCGTCGATTCTGGGCGCGAGATACGATTTGTCAGTGTGCCTGGTCCCAATGGTGCGGAAGTGACATTCGGGCGTAGCGAAGGAGAGCTATACCGGCATATCCAATTGCGTGACCAGACGGTGAGCCGTTCGCATGCGAGATTACGAATGCGTTCACTGCAGTGGCATCTGCTCAACTTTTCACGCACCAACCCCGTGGTGCACAACGGTCGTGTGCTCGGCGACCAAGAAGAAGTACCGCTCGACGACGGTGACCGAATCGAGATGGGTGAGGTACTTTTCACCTTCAGAAGTCGCTGATTACAGTCCTTCGTGCCGACGGCGGCGCGAAGAAGCCAGGGCACGATGATCGACGAGTGGGATGAGAGTGAAGTCAGCGATCTCGAAGACGAGTATACGCTGCTGGGCGAATTGGGTCGCGGTGGTAGTGCGGTCGTATACCGTGCCCGTGATCGATCGCTCTTTCGCGATGTCGCGATTAAGGTGGTGCGTCCAAAGTTTGCCGCCACTGCCGAAGAAGCGATCGCGCGACTAGCGCGCGAGGCGCGCACCGTCGCGCGCCTTTCGCACCCCAATATCGTGACTGTGCACGCCGTCAAGCGCTTGCGTGACGGTGGTTTGGCCTTGGTGATGCAAATGGTTCCGGGCCGCACGCTCAAGCAAGTGATCGCCGATGAAGGGGCGATGTCGGCCGAGCGGTGCGAGCGCGTATTGAAAGACGTTGCCGAAGCACTCGCGTTTGCGCATGCACACGGCGTCGTGCATCGCGATGTGAAACCGGAAAACATTTTCATCGAAGCGGGCAGCGGGCGCGCACTGCTTGCG
>JANXUN010000231.1 GCA_025356185.1 Gemmatimonadaceae bacterium | reverse complement strand
GCCGCCGCGATGATCACCGGACAGATCTGGCTGCGCGTACCGCAGACAATACGCATTGAACTCACCGGCACGCGCACGCACGATCTGACCGCAAAAGATGCGGCACTCTCCATTGTGTCGCTGTTGGGCGTCGACGGCGCGAATTATCAGGCCATTGAGTTTGTTGGCGACGCAGTGAACGCCTTCGACATTGACGAGCGACTGTTGCTAAGCAACCTGATGGTGGAGAGTGGTGCAAAGGCTGCCATGTTTTCTGCGGACGACGCACTTACGTCGTACCTGACCGCTCGAGACGTTGTAGCGTGGTCTCCGGTGGTCGCCGACGAGAGCGCGCAGTATTCGCACCACGTGCGTGTGGATCTTGGCACGCTGTCTCCAGTCGTGGCATTGCCGCACTCGCCGGGCAATACTGTGCGCATCACCGACGCCGTTGGCACGCCGATTCACATGGTGTTTATCGGCACCTGTACGGGCGGCCGAGTTCGCGACTATCACGACGCGCTGGCCGTGTTTGCGCGCGGTGGAAATTCGCTGGCGCCGGGCGTGCAGTTAGTTGTAACGCCAGCATCGCGCGAGATCGCTGAGCAACTCACGAACGACGGGTCGATGCAAAAACTTGCTGCACTCGGTGCGATTATCACCTCGCCGGGGTGCGGAGCGTGTTGCGGAACGAGTGGTGTCATTCCCCCAGATGGCGCGAACGTGCTGTCGACGGCAAACCGCAATTTCAAAGCGCGCATGGGAACTGCTACGGCGCAGATTTATCTCGCGTCGGCAGCCGCGTGTGCCGCTGCGGCAATGACGGGAGTTATTACCGATCCCGAAACGGTGCGCACGTGACGCAACTGCACGCAGCAAGATTGCTTAGCGGTCGAGCGCGTCGCTTTGGCGACGACGTCAACACCGACTACATCATCTCGTCCATACGAAAAAAAGCAACGATCGACGAGCAGGTGCTCAAGCAGTATTTGATGGAAACCATCGATCCGTCGTTTGCGGCCTCGGTGCGCTCGGGTGATCTCATTGTTGCGGGTCGCAATTTCGGATGCGGCTCGGCGATGGAAGTCGCGACGACGGTCATTCTCGCAGCGGGCATCACCGCGGTGATCGCGCACAGTTTTTCGCGCACGTTTTATCGCAACGCTGTGAACAATGGATTGCTGCCGATCGAGTGTGATACCGATGGCATCGCTGAGGGTGATGCGCTGGAGGTGATTGCTCGTGAGCGAGGCGTGTTGGTGCGCGATGTCACGTTGGGCATTGAACAAGACGGCGCAGTGCCGTCGGGTATCGCGGCGGACATTTTGCGCGCTGGCGGATTGGTGGAGTATGTGCGCGCGAGCAGTACTGCAAAGATGAGCTCGTAAATCACCAACACTGTTTCGGTTTTGCGCCAACAACATCCGAGAGCGGAATATTCGTATCAAACGTGACCAGCCAATGACCGCGCGGTGTAGTTCACGGACTAAGGACTATCGCCGTATCGTAGCGTTGAACACGGTTTGCCGACAAACGGTCGTATTAAGCACTGAGCGTTTGCCGAACGACGCTTGCCCGAACGCGCCATCCAAGGCCTTGACGAACCGAGCGCCGCGACCGACTCTTTGGGCACCTTCCTCAGGAGTTTCAGTGATCGTTTCGCGCTTCTCAGCTCCGCTTGTGCGTCTCCGCAGACATTCGTCTTCAGTGATCGTCGCCGGGGCGATCGTTTTTTCGATCGGTGCGACCTCCGCGATCGGTGCTCAGGCCAAACCCGCCGCGAACGCCGGCGCCCCTACCCTCTCGCCTGAACTGCAAAAGGCGAAGGCTGGGCTGGATAAGTATCAAGACCCCGTGCTCGCCGTGCACGACGGCTATCTCTCCACGCTCGGCTGCGTGGAGTATCCCAAGGGCGGTGGCGAAGGCACCATGAAGTACGTGGCTGGCGGCATGGGCGTTCACTTTATCAACGGCGCGTTGATTGGGCCCGCACTCGATCCGGCCAAACCGCAGGTGCTGATCTACGAGATGGACGGCCCGAGGCTCAAACTCGTCGCCGCCGAGTGGTTTGTGCCGGTGGAAGCGGTGAAGACGGCACCGAAGATTTTTGGTCAGACGCTGGGCGGACCGATGGCGGGTCACAAGCCGATTATGCCCGACGGCTTGGTGCATTACGATTTGCACGTCTGGCTGTGGAAGAACAATCCGGCTGGCGTGTTTTCATCGACTAACCCGAGCGTGACGTGCCCCAAGGGAGCGTACTCGTTTGCCGAAGACGCGCCCAAGATGATTATGGGAAAGATGAAGTAGCGATCCGCGCGATCTCTACTTCGCGGGCGCCGGAAAATCGTCAGCGGTCATCTGCAGCGTCGTGACGAATCCGTTGGTCCCGCTAAACTCAAAGCGACGACTCCCGGTGCGATACGCTTGCACCACCGACGGCATCAGAGCAAAACCATCGTTACGCGGATAGCCGAAATACGAAAGGTTTTGCAACACGACGGCGCCCGCATGCTGACCCTTGAGTCGCTTGAGTGAGAGTTCTGCGCCCGCGCCGGCATCGAGAGTCGCGCGGGCGCCGTCATCCGTGTGCGCCCATGTGATTGGTGCAGCGGTCGCGATCGACTGCTCGCGCCACCGTTCGGCGCGATAGAACCGCAGCTTTTGCAGCATCGTCCACAGTGCGTCGCGCTTCGGTTGCACCAACGCGCTGTCGAATGTCATTACGGCCCACGGCCACTTGGCCTCGTGCAAATCTGGCCCGGCATCGCCCGTATACCAAAATTGCGCGCCATCGAGCGACAGATTGCGATAGTGTCCCTTCACGACGCGATACGCCTGATTGAACAAGCACGCGTGCTCGGCGACCGGCGAATGATCAGCGTGTGCATCGGGCGGAAGCGGCAGACTGGTAAAGAAGCACTGGCAGAACACACGACAGCTACACGACTCCATCACGGCGATCTCGAGCGACCATTCCGCGTCCGCAGCGCGTCGTGTGTCGCTGGGAGCTGTTGCGGCGATCAGCCGTGGTGCGATGAGCGACGACATCGCGCCGACGGCCGCGGTCTTGAGGAATGCGCGCTTGTCCATGTGGGTGGCGACGGAGGAAGATTCGTACGTTGCGTTGTGGTGGGAGTGTAGCGCGCATTACCCGTTGGCACCACTCGCGCGTGCGCGGTGCCTGTGGTTTTCGCTCGATACCGCGGTCGATGCTACGCCGCCTCGGGCACGAACCGCGCTGCCTTTCCATCTGCTGTGAGCTCTATCGTGTAGTACACCGTGCGATTGCCCGCCGTGATCTTGTAGCGATACACCCACCGCACGCGCGGCCCGAATCGCTCGATGCCTTCGGGTCCGTGATCCTCGATTTCTAAGAGCGTCATGCGCGCGTTCGGCGCTTTGAAACCACGCACCGGATTCGTGCGCACGGGTCCGCCGACGTTGCGCAAGTTTGGCGCGAGCATCTCGGAGTCTTTGTTGTCGGCGACGTCCGCAAGCATGGATAACAAGCGCGCGGTGAGCGCAGGATCGGGATCTCTGCGCGCAGTGAGTGAACGCATCGCCAATCCGCGCACATAAAAACTCGCGACGTTGGTGGCGAGCACGTTCACGGCGTTGAATCGGTCGATGTTCATCAGTACGACGACAGTCA
>JANXUN010000221.1 GCA_025356185.1 Gemmatimonadaceae bacterium | reverse complement strand
AGTGTGGTTTTGCCAACGCCATGCGAGCCGACGAAGGCGACTTTGAGTCGACGTCGTCCAGCGATATCAAGTGGAAGCAATAGCGACGTCGAAGACATGAGTACGAAAGGTGCGCGCTGATACGTTTCGCACAAGAGCATTGACAGGGTTGCCTCGCTCGTTCTTTTACGGTTACATGATGCCATTTACACGCGTGCGGCTTTCGGGTACGATCCGCATACTGCTTGCGGCGGGTATGGTGTCGAGACCATTGGCTGCGCAAGCGCTACCGGCGCAAATGCTACCGGCGCAATCGTTGTCAGAAAGTGTTCGCGCGGAAGCGAACCTCGATACGACGTCTGATCGGCGCTGGTTTACCGCGCGCGACGGGCGTACGCTCGTGATCTTCGCGCTCGGAGCGGTGAGCGCGTTCGCGGTCGACTCCCACATCGCACAGCAATCGCAGCGCGCGTCCGTCCATCAAAGCACGGTTGTCGCGAACGCCGCCTCGGCCGTTCGTACGTTGGGCGATCCGGGTGTTGTGGTGTTGTCCGCGAGCACGTGGATTGTGGGAGTCGCGCTGCATCGTCGCGCGGTGGCCGACGCGGGGCTACACACATTCGAAGCCACGCTGGTGAGCGGTGCGGTGACGGGTGTGCTGAAAGGAATGATTGGACGCGCGCGACCGTACGTGGTGCACGACAGCAACGCCTTCGTGTTTCATCCGTTCCGTGTGAATGGTGCGTTCGCGTCGTTTCCGTCGGGGCACACCACCGTTGCGTTCGCGGCCGCATCCGCGACGGCGGCGGAAGTTGCGCGTTCCGAGTGGGCTCGGCGTCATCGCGGGGCGTCGCGAGCGATAGCGACGGCGTTATTCGGTGTGGCGACGGCCGTCGGCGTGTCGCGCGTGTATCACGATGCGCATTGGACGAGCGACGTGATTGCGGGGGCGGGGATCGGTACGGTCACTGGAACGATTTTGGTGCGAGCGCAACACACGGACGCGCCGACGCGTGTCGATCGATGGTTGCTACCGCGACTTTCGGTTGCGCGCGAAGGTCAACCGATGCTGCAGTGGCACGCCGAATTTCGGTAGCGCACGAATGACCGCGCGCGGCGGCGTGTGCCGCCGCGGCCACGCTAGCGGCTAACGGCGGAAGACGTGTCGAGGAGCTGCGCGCCGCTGAGGGACTCGAAGGCACGATCGAACGTCGCGACGGTGATGTCATCACGCGCGTAGTCGGCGTGAATGAGACGCGCGATGAGCTCCGGTGCGCGTTTGACGTGGGCGCGTGCGGAGAGTTCAGCTAACACCACGCGTGCAGTTCCCGATGGACGAACGCGCGATTCACTGAGCAGCGCTCCTAACGCAAGAATCGCGTCGGCGTGCGGAACGGCGTAGTGATGTCGCAGGGCGAAGTATGTTTCGCAGACGACCAAGTCCGAGACGACGACCGGCGACGGAGCGTTCGCGACGAGCGCGCGAGCGGTTTCGGCTTGGTGGGTGGGAGTGCCGGTCAGGAGGCGGAGCGTGACCGAGGTGTCGAGCCCGACACTCACCTAGTGCGATCGCGGGAGCGCCCCAGCGCGATGCTCTCGCGCACAGCGCTCATCGCATGCTCGTCGACGGCTCGCCCGTACCGGGCGAGCGCGCCGAACCACGGAGGCCGCCAGGCGTCCGGCGACTCCGTCACCGTGCCAGCGCCAGTCGTGGCGGGTGCGTCGAGCACAAGCCGCACCCCGTCGGCCACCAAGTCACGCACCGTCCGTCCACGGCGAGCGGCTTCGATTTTGAGGCGACGATAGAGGGCGTCGTCAAAGTCGATGGTGGCTTTCATGGAAGCATGGTACCAAGCTAGCTGGGTCCAGTCAAGGGACCTTCGGGTTTCTACGGCGGGTGTACGGCGGGTGTTCAGCGGGTTTACCTGCAGGTTACCTGCAGTACGGCGGGTCGCGGTTAACCCGCAGTTGCACCCGCCGTTACGCCTGCAGTAACCTGCCGGTCCCCCGTTCGTTACTCTTGTCATCATGCCCCCCCGTAATCGCCTCGCGCTCCTGCTCGCCCTCATCTCACTCGGGCTCCTGTGGCCAGGGCTCGTTCAGCCCGTCCTCACGATCAAAGCCACCATGGAGATGTTCGGCGCCGAGCGCGTGCTGTCGAACGAAACGCGCAGCGTCGTCAGCGCCATTCAGAGTCTGCATTCGTCCGGCAACAACTTTGTCGCCGGACTCATTTTGCTGTTCAGCGTGCTCGTACCGCTGATCAAAGCCGCGCTGCTCGTACCAATCTTTGCGATGCGCCGATCGGCAACGTCGTACCGGCTCTATCTGTTTGTGCGCGCGATCAGTAAGTGGTCGATGGCCGACGTATTTGCTGTCGGCATGTTGATCGCGCTGCTCGCCGCCAAAGGTACTGCGAATTTGTCGGCAATTGCGGGGCCGGGATTTTACTTCTTTGCGTCGTACTGTTTGGTGTCGAACGCCGCGTTTCAGCTATTGCGGATTGATCCGCCACACGGCGCAACATAGGTCGCGATACGGCGATCAGTTGCGCGTGCGAAGGCGCGTGCACCGCGCACTGTGATGTCGCTATTTTTTCGGCGCGATTTTGAATTTGGCGATGGGCAGTTTGTCGAGACTTACCATCCCTTCAATGCCGCCGTCTTTTGTAAATGCCCCGTCGTGCTCAAGCAGTTTGCCCTCGGGCGCGGTCACGCGAAATGCGACGTGCGTTCCCGTTTGCACCACGTTGGCAATCGGACCGGATCCTTGTCCGGGCACCATCGCTGTTCCGCCAATGGTCGTTCCCGTTTGCGTGAACGTGTAGAACACCGGCACCACAATCGAGCTGTCTTTGAGCGGAACCGTCGCCGTTCCCATCCATGCGCCGACCAGCATTGGCGTCGCGCTTTTCGCGTCGGTCGCTGCCTTCGCCTTTGCCTTCGGCTGCGCGACGAGCGGTGCAGCGCACGCGACGAGCACGAGTGCAGCAAGTGCATGCCGTGAACGTCGGCGGAAACGTGTCTGAGTCATGCGTAATGTGAGTTAACGACGTTGAAATTCAGGTGCGCCAAGCGCGAGGCCAAGCAAATCGCGAAGACCCGGCGTCGCGGGAAGCGCGTTTGGCATCGCGGGCTTTGCATTCGCGTCTGCCATCGGATTGTGCCCCGACACAAGCACCTCGCGCGTTTCACGCGACGCCTTGCCATCGAGTACATGATTCACAATGCCGTCCACCTGCGAATTAAAGGGGGCGAGCGCCAGTGACCGCCAATACGGCCACAGCTCAACCGCCGTGTCGGGAAAACGCCCGAGCGCGATCTGCATCGCAAAGTTGATGCGATTCAAGATCGACCCGGTGTTCATCCATGATTCACCGGTTTCCGGCCATCCGTTGGGCGTGAGCTTGCCCCACAATGGTTGCCCGAGCCGGCCGATCGCTTGCACTGTTCGCACAGACGTATCGGGCAGCGCGTCCATAGCGCGACGCACGCTGACGACAAACTCAAACGGCGACTTCACCTTCGCGCGATACGCGGCATGCGAAAAAAACTCAGGGCTTGTGATAATCACGCGAAGCGTCGCGCGAATATCTCCACCACTGCTCTGAAACGCACGCGCGGCGCGATCAATCAATGCGACACTCGGCGAGTCCGATACAAATCGCGTGGCGAGCTTTGTCGCAATGTATTTCGCGGTGCTCGGATGTTTCGCGATGATGTCGAGGACCTCCTCGCCGTCCTCGATGCCACGTCCGGCGGTCAGCTTATGGCCCAAGACGATCTTCTCTTCGGCATCGTGCGTTTCGGGGCGGAATAGAAACGCTCCCCCTTCACGCGGTGTTTGCAACGTCCATCCGGTAAGGGCGCGCGACACGTTTAAAACATCTTGTTGCGTATAGCCGCCGTCGACGCCCAAGGTGTGCAACTCGAGCAACTCCCGCCCGTAGTTTTCGTTGAGCCCGTTTTTGCGCTTAATCGTTGGGCGATTGTTCGTGCGCTGCAACACCTTGTACTCGTTGACATTGAGATGTGCTGAGTCGGCGCCGCTTTGAAAATTATCGAGATAGAAGAGCATGGCGGGACTGTGCGCGACCGCGCCCAACAGGTCGCGAAAATTCCCAAGCGCGCGCGGCCGAATGACATCGCGATCGTACTCGAGCATGCTAAAGCGCGTGGGCATTTTTCCGTTGAACACGGAGAAATGGTTTTCCCAGAAGTCAGTCATCACTTCAAGCAGTTGCCGGTCACTCACCTGCGCACGCGCGACACGCAGCGCCATCATCTGATCGGCGTAGCGATTGCCTTGCGTGGTAAGTGCTTTGTACGCGGCGCTGTCGTCAGCATTTGGTAAAAATTGCGCGGCGGCAGCGATTCCGCGTTCGGTGCGCAGCTTGCGAATCCAGATGTCTTGCGGCGGATACAAATCAACCAAATGCTTCGCGGCCTCGGTGCTGACCGCGAGTCGCGCCGCGATCGCATCGCCAAGGCTGTCGTTAATGCGTGAAGGTTCGAGCTGTTCCGCGATCCACGCGTCAACACCCATGCGCTGCACGCGTTGGACGTCGCCAGGCTTAGCGCCAAACGCGAGGCGCGAAAGCACATGTGCCGTTTGTTCTTCGCGCGTCTGTTCTCGACCTCCCGATGACGGGGCCATCGAGGACGACGCGCGCGCGCCGGTGTTGGCGGACGGGCTGCACGCCGCGAGCAGCAGCACTGCAACGAATGCGGACGCACATCGGAATGCGTTTCGATGCTTAGCCACCGGCGATTGCTCCGACAACGAGAAACGGTTCTGCGCCGCGAGCAACGGCGTCGGGCAGCGGCAGATTCGGGTCATCATGAGACAGATCCTCCTCACACGCGTAGAATCGCACGAGCGGACGTCGCCGTTGCGTCGCGGCGTCGCGGACGGTGCCGAGCAACATCGGGTACTTCGTTTCGAGCGCGTCGATGACACGTGCTTGCGTGACCGGAAGCGACACCTGCAGCGTGATCTCGCCGCTTGCGCCGATCATATCGCGCAAGAGCGACGGGAGGAGCACGCGCACGTCGGCGTGAC
This sequence comes from Gemmatimonadaceae bacterium, assembly GCA_025356185.1. Taxonomy (GTDB): domain Bacteria; phylum Gemmatimonadota; class Gemmatimonadetes; order Gemmatimonadales; family Gemmatimonadaceae; genus Gemmatimonas. The sequence goes on along the minus strand of JANXUN010000221.1, from coordinate 1,552 downwards.
CACTGTCGACGTGCGCGAGGTCGTCATGCGCGACGTCAGCTGGTGTCAGGACGGCTTGCGTCATGCGAGCGTTTGCACTTCAACAGACAATACGGCCGGTAGATCGCGTACGATCGCGTTCCAACTATCGCCACCGTCACGAGAGGCATACACTTGCCCGCCCGACGTACCAAAGTACACACCGCACTCGTCGAGTGTGTCGACGGCCATCGCATCGCGCAGCACGTTCACGTAGCAATTCTCTTGCGGCAGGCCTTTGGTGAGCGCTTCCCACTCGTTGCCACCGCTTTTGCTGCGGTACACGCGCAATTTTCCTTCGGAGACGAAGTGATGTGAGTCGCTGGTAATAGGAACGACGTACACGGTTTCCGGTTCGTGCGCGTGCACATCGATCACAAAGCCAAAGTCGGTCGGCAGATTGCCGCTGACTTCGTACCAGTTGTCGCCGCGATCATCGCTGCGCATGACGTCCCAGTGCTTTTGCATGAAGAGCGTTTGCGGGCGCGACGCATGCATGGTCACGTGATGCACGCAGTGGCCGACTTCTGCCGTCGGATCGGGAAGAAAGTTGGAGCGCAACCCTTTGTTGATCGCTGTCCACGTTGCCCCCCCATCCTCGGTGCGGAATGTGCCTGCTGCAGAGATTGCGACGTACATACGGTCATGCTTGGTCGGATCGATGATGATCGTATGCAAACACATGCCACCGGCACCCGGTGCCCAGCGAGGACCTGATCCATGCTTCCGGAGTCCTGATAGTTCGGTCCATGTCGTACCTCCGTCGGCTGAGCGAAAGAGCGCGGCGTCTTCGATGCCGGCGTACACGACGTCGGCGTCAGAGAGCGACGGCTCCACGTGCCACACGCGCTTGAACTCCCACGGATGCGGCGTGCCATCGTACCACTGATGTGTACCCGGTACCCCGTCGTACGGAAATTGATTGCCGACGGCGTTCCACGTGACGCCACCGTCGTCCGAGCGCTGCATGAGCTGTCCAAACCACGAGCTGGACTGGGACGCGTAGATGCGATTGGGATCGACCGGCGAGCCCTTGAGGTGGTACATCTCAAAACCCGGAAAGTGCGGTCCGCTGACGTGCCATTTGTCACGCTTTCCGTCGGCCGAGAGAATGAACGCGCCCTTGCGCGTGCCCACCAGCACCCGTACTCCGCTCATGGTCGTGCTCCTCGTGAGGTTTTGATACTAAAAAGCATAGCGAAGGCGACGGCGTCTGTCGAACTTTCCTCTATGACGAACGCGTCTTCACTCGGCGGCTCACCGCACAACGACCCCTCGGCGCTGACGGCGCGCGAAGAAGCCCGCTACAGTCGCCAAATCACGCTCCCGCAGATCGGCGTCGACGGGCAACGACGCTTGAAAGCCTCGCGCGCACTCGTCGTGGGAGCGGGAGGACTTGGTTCTCCGGTCGCGCTGTATTTGGCGGGGGCCGGCGTTGGGACGATTGGACTCGTGGACTTTGACGTGGTGGATGTCACCAATCTCCATCGGCAGATCATGCATGGGATCGCCGATGTTGGACGTCGCAAACTCG
>JANXUN010000202.1 GCA_025356185.1 Gemmatimonadaceae bacterium | reverse complement strand
TGATGCCCGGCGAAGGTATCGCGCATCGCGTACAACGGGCTCGTACCGATATCGCCGAAAACGACTCCGAGTGCGGTCAGAGACAGCAGGGCGAGTCGTTTGCCGGTGGGTCGCTGATCTGGCGTGTGATGTTGCGGCAGTTGCCCGACCGGAAACATGCTGGTCGTGGCATGAAGCTCCGTGCCCGGCAGCGCGCCGCCAGCGTCAACACCGCTGGGTGTTCGAAGCTGGCCAGTGGGGTGGCGAAGCGGTTCCGGCGATGGAGGCTGTGCCGCGCTCTCGCCGTCGGAACTGCTGCTACTATCGGAATCGCCGTCAGAGGGACCGGACGAGTACTGAGAGGGTTTGGTGGACATTGGACGACGGCAATCTAAACGACATGCGAGACGACGCGCAGGCGGAAAAAGCAAGACGGGGTCGCCGACTTGGCAACCCCGTCTCGCTCAAGCTCGATGTGTGCAGCTATTCGTAACGCAGCGCAGTGATCGGGTCGAGACTCGCTGCGCGTCGCGCCGGCCACACACCAAACACGACCCCAACCACGGCCGAGAACGCAAACGCAAGTACTACCGATTGCGACGAAATTTCGGTGTTGTAGTTCGCCAGCTTGCTCATCGCCAACGCGCCACCGCCGCCCAACAGAATTCCTACGGCGCCGCCCAACAGGCACAGCACCACGGCCTCGATCAAGAACTGAAAGAGAATGTTCTTGCTGGTCGCACCCAGTGCTTTGCGGACGCCGATTTCGCGAGTCCGTTCGGTCACCGAAACGAGCATAATGTTCATGATGCCGATGCCGCCGACAATCAACGATACGGAGGCGATGCCGGCGAGGAGTGAGGCAAAGACTTTGCTCGTATCGGCAAGCGTTGTCAAAAAGTCGGCCTGATTGCGAATCTGAAAATCGTCGTCCTTTTCACGCGCAAGTTTATGCTGACGTCGCAAAATCTTTTGCACATCGGCCATCGCTTCGGGGATTTTTTCTTCGGACTGCGCGAGCACCGAGATTGATCGCACGCGATCGGTGCCGAGCGTACGGAAGCGCGCGGTGTTGAGCGGAATCAGAATCTGGTCGTCAGGGTTCTGAAATGCGCTGGCCTGTCCCTTGGACTTCAGCACGCCGATCACCGTGAATTGCATACCGCGAATGCGTACTTGCTCGCCAAGAATCGCGTTGATGTCGGTGACGCCGAGATTGGTTAGCACCATCGGTCCGACCACAGCCACGCGCTGCTTGCCTGCATCTTCCTGCGTGGTAAACATGCGGCCAGCATCGAGTTCAAACTTTCTCACTTCGAGGTAGTTCGCCGACGTGCCAATGATCTGCGTGCTGGCGTTCTTCGCACCAAACTGAATCTGCAGTTGGCTCGACATCTCCGGCTGCACGGCCGTCACGAACGTTGCTTGCTCCTCCAGCGCGGCCGCGTCTGCCATCGTCAGCTTGGCGCGATCGGCCCCTGACGCGATGCCGCCCATACCTCGCACCTGTCCCGGCGAGACCGTCAACAGCGTCGTTCCGAGCGACGCGATGCGATCCTTAATCGAGCTCTGCGCTCCTCGGCCGATTCCATCCATCGCAATCACAGCGCCGACTCCGATAACGATGCCAAGCATCGTCAGCAGCGAACGCAGTTTATTGGCGCGCAACGCGCCGAGCGCGACGCGAAAGACTTCGGCGTAAAGCATCAGATCCCTCCAGGAGGACGACCGCCACCGCCACCGCCACCGCCACCGCCAGGTCCGCCGCCGCCGCGTCCAGCGGCCGGTGTAGCGCCCGGGATCACACCTGCACCAGGATTAAACCGTGCGTTCTGCTGATCGCGCTTGGCTTGCAGCGCCGCGACCGCGAGCGACGCAACCGAGTCACCCTCGACGAGACCGGAGAGCACTTCGGAGTAGTCGTAATTGGACGCGCCAAGCTTCACGAGACGCGGCTCGTACTTGCCGGCTCCGATGGCGACGAACACCAGTCCGGTGCGCGAGCGCGCGGCGCCGCCGGGACGGCCGCCGGCCATTCCGCCGCCCATCGCCGGCACCGTCGCGTTACCCCCGCCGCCCCCGCCCCCGCCGTTGCGATTGCCGCGCTGGCCGCCGTTGCCGCCGTTGCCGCCGTTGCCGCCCGAACCGCCGTTGCGGTTACCACCGTTTCCACCAGCGCCGTTACCGCCGTTGCGCATTCCACCGCCACCGTTTCCACGCATGCGGCCACCTGAAGAATCGCCGCGCACACCGCCGCGACCGCGCCCGCCGGACGAGTCACCGCCACGCGCTCCGCGACCACCGGCCGAATCTCCGCCGCGCATTCCCCGACCGCCGCTCCGTCCTGCGCCGCCAGCTGTCGTTGAATCGCCGCCGCGTCCGCCACGATCGTTGGAGCCGGTACCCGTCGCTCCAGCGCGTCCAGCGCCGCCATTCATGGGGACCGCCTGCGCCGCAGGTGAATCGCCGTTGGGCTGACCAGCACCGCTTCCGTTACGTCCGCCGCCAGCGCCTGTGGCTGTGCCCGCACCACTGCCGCGTCCACCCATCGCCGCCTGCATGACGCGAACCTGTGCCTGCACCGAATCCGGATTGAGTCCGACGAACAGTGCAGCCGTCGCCGCTTCACGAACGGTACGTACCGCATCGTTGGAAACTGCGATCACATTCTCGCGACGTTCGACGTTCATCGAGACTTCGCCGTTCATACCCGGTTTGAGAAATCCCTCGCTGTTGTCGAGAGAAATAATGACGGGAAACATCGTGACGCTCTGCTGCACGACGGCCTGCGGTTCGATCTTCTCAACCAGACCCTGAAACGGCCGCTCAGGAAACGCATCGACTGTCACGCGTGCAGACTGCCCAGCGCGCACGTTGCCGATGTCGGTTTCATTGACCAACGCGCGCACACGCACCTTGGTCAAGTCCGCCATCTTGAGCAACGTTGTGCCGCCGCTCACCGAGCCGGTTGCGGATGCGATGACCTGTCCGAGTGAGACCGGCTTGTCGATAATCGTTCCGTTGACCGGGGCGACGACCGTGGCGTCTTCAAGGCGTTGCTTGGCCAAATCGACGTTTGCGGTCATGCGAACGATCGCACCCTGTGCCTGCGTCAACGCGAGCTGCGCCGCCTCAAATTCCGGTGTGGTGATGATCTTCGTTTTGTACAAATCGTCGGCGCGCTTTTTCGCGGACTGCGCGACTTCGAGCGACGCTTGCGCGCTGCGGAGGTCGGCACTGGCCTGCTCGTACTGATTCTGCACGTCGCGCGTATCGATCTGCACCAACAGCGCACCGGCATGCACCATCGTGCCGATTTCGACGGGAATCTTGGTGATCTGTCCAGACGCTTTCGACTTCACTTCAATGACGTTGATCGGTTCGACAGCGCCGGTGGCCTGTGCATCCACGACAATCGTGTGACGCTCCACGGCGACGTTGCCGACTTTGATCACTGTTTCCTTCTTGGCCGTACAGGCGAACAGCATCGCGCTGCACAACAGGGTACCGACGACCTGCTGCGCGCGAAGACTGCGGGTGTTACGAATCATGTGCGAGGATCTCATAGGGGGCGACCAATCAGCGATGCGAGCTGCGCGCGTGCCACGCGTCCATCAAAGCGCGCTTGAATCAGTGACTGGCGGGCCTGATTTAACGTCGTTTGCGATGTGAGTAAGTCGAGCAGCGTCGACGCGCCAAGATTGTAGCGCTGCGTCTGCACACGTAAATCCTCTTCGGCGGCGGCGATCGCTGCCATTTGCACGGATACACGCGCTTGCGCGTTCTGCAGTGTGCGCAGCAGGGTCGTAAGATTTGCGCGCGCAGCGAGCCGCGCATCTCGGAGCGATGCCTCGGCGTTCGTCAGCGTCACGTCGAGCGCAACCGTATTTGCTTCGCGGGTGAAGCCGTTAAAGAGCGCGTAAGCGATGCTGAAGTTGAAGGTGTTGCGGCTGGCGTTGTCGCCATTTACCAGCACCAAATTGCGTCCGTTAAATCCATTGCTGTTGTTGCTCAACGCATAGGAATACGTCATCGACAGCGTGGGCAGGTACGTTGACCGCTGCGTGCGCTTCGCCGCGCGCGCGACGGCGAGATTCGCTTCCGCCAGTTTTACCGCTGGACCATCCGGCAACAAGGCGAGCAACTCCACTTCCGTTGGCATCGCGAGAGGCGACTCGACCGTGTCAGACGCTGCCGCGGCAAGCGGCGTGGTCGAACCGGCGACACGGGTGAGCGCAGCATTCGCAACGCGCAGATCGTTTTCGGCGGTCAGCACCGCCAGCTGCGCGTTGCCGACCTGAATAACCGAGCGCAGCGAGTCGGAACGCGTGACAACGCCAGCCGTCACGCGCGCTGACGATGCCTTGAGCTGCTGCTCGGCCTGTTCCAACTGCGCTTTCGCGGCGGCGGCAGACTCGCGAGCAGCGAGCGCCGCGTAGTACTGCTGTTTGACTTGCAGCGTCGCATCAAAGCGAGCGGACACTGCGGAGACGTCCGCGACGTCCGCTGTGGCGCGAATGCGATTCACTTCGGAGATACGTCGTCCACCGTCAAACAGATCGACGGACAGATTCAACCCGTTGCCGTAGCTCCACGGATTGCCGCTCAGGGAGGTGAGCTGTCCGGTGAAACTGTTGATCGTCGTGCCCTGCGTGTGTCCGCTGGTGATCGACAGATTGACCGAGGGCACGTAGGCGCCCAACGCCTGGCGCCGCGCCGCGTTCGCATTGCGTTCCAGTCCGATCGCCTGAACCGCCGCAGGGGTGTTGCGCAAGGCAAGCGCGATGGCTTCGTCTAGCGTGACAACGCGCGGGGCGGGATCGCCAGCTGCGCCCTGTGCGCCAAGAGGGGCGGCCAACAGGACCGCCCCGGAAAGCATCGCCGCTCGTGCGACGCGAAGTCTGAGTATGCCGATCATCGGTTACGCTCCCGTGCTTTGCTTGCGCTGTCCGCCGTGCGCTGATTGCGCTCGATCAACGCCGTGAATTGCGACTGTTGCGTGGCATCGAGCACGGTGCGCATCAGCACGCGCGCGCTATCGCGAATGGAATCGAGAGTCGGTCGATATTGCTGCATGATTTCTCGTGAGCGGGCACGCCGCCAGTCCATCACCGAATCGATGACGCGACGTTGGTCGGCAGAAAGGTTGAGTTGCTTGGCGACTTCGTCGCGCGCGGCCTTGTCATCGAAGCGGGTCGCGGGCGTCGAACGCGCGACGGCACGGTCAGCAGCAAAGCCAACCGCACCACCGGTCAAGAACGCCCCGAGCAAAAACATCAGGGCGAGCGATTTTGGACGAGGAGAAGAAGACACGAGTCCGGCGGTCGGTTAGTAATCGAACGGATCGAGATACCGCTCGGGTGCATCGGCCGGCAAGCGCTTTCCGCCGCGGAACGAAAGCGTCGCATCGTCGCTCGGCATTCCCGACTCGATCGCCGCTCGCGCCGCGATTTCACGAGCCGATTGCTCGATTGACAGCTCCCGCACCACCGTGCCGCCGGCCAACAGCAGTGCGACGACCGCAGCGACGGCACCCGCCGTCCTCCACTCGGACATCACCGACCACCAAGCCGTGATCGGTAAATCGTTTAAACGAGACATGACGCGCTGTTCGAGTCCGGCCCAATAGCCGTCGTCACGCGGCGCGGCGTACGTCGCACGCAACAACGCCGACAGATCCGCGTCCGCGCCGTCGCTTCGTCCATGATCACGTGGCTTAAAGTCCTTCATTCCGTACTCCGCAGGTTGCCCAGCAAGCGCCGCAAATGCGCTCGGGCATGGTGCAGGTCCGATCGGGCCGTGCCCTCGGGAATTCCGAGGAGCGCACCGATCTCCGCATGTTTATATCCTTCAACATCGTGTAACACGATGACAGACCGCTGTCTTTCTCCCAGCGTACTCATCGCTGACGCCAAACGCGAACGGAGTTCATCTGCTTCGGCGGGATCGCGGTGAGGATGCGATAACGTTTCCGGCAGTTCATCCGCATCACGCACCTTCCGGCGCCGAGCGATATCCAATGCTGCGTTGGCGACGATTCGGTGCAGCCACGCGCCAAACGCCTGTTCAGGACGGAACCGCTCCAATGCGCGAAAGGCGTGAAGAAAGCCTTCCTGCACCGCGTCCTCGGCGTCGTCATGTGACAGTACAATCGAACGCGCCACCGCATACGCGCGACGTTGATGACGATGCACCAACCCGGCAAACGCTGTTCGATCGCCAGCCTGTGCCGCTAGTACAAGAGCACGTTCAACAAGCGCGTCCGCTTCGCGAAGCGATCGATCCGTGCCAACCGGTCCAAGCGAAACGACCTTTTCGTCGGTCCGACTTTCTGCATCGTTGCGACCGTCTTCCACGTCAACCCACCCCGTCGGCGTACTGCCCGAGTGGGGCGCGGCCGGCGGCAGAGGAAGAGCGAGAGAAGTCACAGGGTGCGTAGGAGTCATCGGAATTACGCACCCGGGTCTGGCGACGTTGAGGGGGCGGCGGGGACAACTGCCGTCGTCGCGACCCCCGCTAAACCCAGACTGGGCGCCGCAGCCTGCATAGCTGCAAGGACGACGCCAATGTGTTCATCCAACGGAATGCCGAGCGCCTCGGCGCCCTGAATGACATCGTCACGATTCACGCCGCGCGCGAACGCCTTGTCTTTCATCTTCTTGCGAATGCCCGGCACATCGACTTCGGACACGGCGCGACTCGGCTTCACGAGCGCTGCAGCAGTAATGAGTCCCGTCAATTCGTCGCAGGCGAACAGTGCCTTGGACATGCGCGAGACGCGTGCGACACCGGTGTAGTGTCCATGCCCCATGATCGCGTCACAGACTGATTCGGGCCATCCGAGCGAGCGCAGGTGACGCACCCCTTCTGCCGGGTGCTCTTGGTCGGCGACCTGCGCGTTGTTGGGAAAGCGTTCGTAGTCGTAATCGTGGATGAGTCCCGTCACGCCCCACAGGTCGACGTCTTCCCCAAGGCGCTGCGCGTACGCACGCATGGCTGCCTCGACGGACAGCATGTGCTTTCGCAACGATTCGGACTGTGTCCATTCGTGGACCAGTGCGAGCGCTTCGGATCGGGTTGGAGACGCCATAGCACTGAAAGCAAGCGCGGCGCTTCGCTAGAAGGAAGACGGCGTCTTGAGTCTCCGGTCTTCCTTCTCTCGTCTAATGCGGAATCTCGCCCTTAATCCCCGCAGCGCGGCCGGTCCGCCAGATGAGCAGCAGCGGCAGGGCGCTCACCAACAGAACGCCACTCACGAGGTAGAGCCTCGAGAAAGCCAGCACGCTCGCTTGCGCCGAAATCTGTCGATCCAGCACGAGGAGTGCCTGCTGCTTGGCAACGGCGAGGTCCGTGCCCGCGGACATCATTCCGCGCGTCAATGCGGTCATCCGTTCGACGGTGTTGGCGTCACCGGCGCCGACATGATCGGTGAGCGTTGCTTTCTCAACGCGCGTCAGGCGCGCCAAGAGCGTGGCCATGCTCGCGATGCCGAGCGACCCGCCAAGCTGTCTCATGAGATTGAACATGCCGGTGCCCTGGCCGATTTGGCGCATCGGTAATCCGGCGACGGTCGCGTTGGTCAGTGGGACGAACACGCACCCCAAGCCCACGCCGCGAAGAATCAGCGGCCAAAAGAGCTGATCTTGACCAGCGTCCAGCGTGAGACGTGACAGCATGTACATCGACGCGAGAAACAAGAACGCGCCAACCACGATGAATGGTCGGGCGTCTACGCGCGACGCGTTGCGTCCCACGATGGCCATCGTGAATGCCGATGCCAGCGCGCCGGGCAGAATCACCATGCCGGTTTGCGACGCCGTGTAACCATGCAACGATTGCAAGAACACCGGCAACACAAACACCGACCCGTAGAGCGCGAGTCCCAAAAACGCCGCGAACAGCACCCCGGGGGCCAGCTGTCGCGATTTCAAAATGCGAAAATCGATAATGGGTTCATCGATCGACAGTTCGCGCCACACGAGAAGAATCGCCGACGTCAGGCTCACCAGCGCGAGCGTGATAATGAAGGGCGACTCAAACCAATCCAGTCGCTCGCCACGTTCCAACATCCACTGCAGCGCCCCGACGGCGGTCGCCAACAGCACGATACCTAAGACATCAATGCTCGTCGCGCGCACTTGGTGCGACGCGTTACGCACGTATGTCCACACCAGATACGCAGCGAACAGTCCGAGTGGCACATTGATGTAAAAAATCCACGGCCAGGCGTACGCGTCAACGATGTATCCACCCAGCGTCGGGCCAAGTGTTGGACCTACCATCACGCCGACACCGAAGATCGACTGGCCGATACCGCGTTCGTGCGGAGGAAATGACTCGAACAACGTCGTCTGTGCCGTCGACAACAGCGCGCCGCCACCCAGTCCTTGGATTACCCGCCAGAACACGAGCCCCCACAACGACGTGGCAGCACCGCAGAAAAATGAAGCGGCGACAAAAATCAGAATGGAGCCGGTGAGGTACCGACGACGACCAAAGTACGACGACAACCAACTCGACATCGGAATGACAATGACGTTCGCAATGATGTAGCTGGTCGACACCCACGCGATCTCATCAAGCGTCGCGCCGAGCGTGCCCATCATGTGTGGAATCGCCACGTTCACGATCGACGTATCGATCAGTTCCAATACCGCCGCAAGCGTCACCGCAATCGCAATGAGGTAGCGATGACGGTACGGATCGTCGTTCGCTGCCGCGACCGTGCGCGGCGCGCTGACCGGTGGCAGAAGCTCCGGTTCGAGTACTACGCTCGTCATCGAACGTTACGGAATGATCACGTTGGCAAGCACCGACATGCCGGGTCGCAACGGACGTTCCTTGTCGAGTCCTTTGATGACTTTAATGCGCACCGGTACGCGCTGTACGACCTTCGTGAAGTTGCCCGTCGCGTTGTCAGGCGGTAGCAGTGCAAACTTGGCGCCCGTTGCTGACGCGATGCTTTGCACTTCGCCTTCGACGTGACTGCCGCCGTACGCGTCCACCTCAAGGTCGACTTTTTGTCCGACGCGAATGCGCGCGAGCTGAGTCTCTTTAAAGTTGGCCGTCACAAACACGCCTGAGTCTGCGACGATTGACATGAGCGTCTGACCAGGCTGCACCAACTGACCAACTTCCACCTGCTTTTTCGACACGATGCCGCTCACCGGTGCGGTGATCGTTGTGTACGACAGTTGCAGAGCCGCGTTGTCTCGCATCGCGCGCGCAGACCCTAAACGCGCCTGCGCCAAACGCACGCCGGCCTCAGCGTTCGTAATGCCAAATGTAGCGGCCTTCACTTGACGTTCGGTGGCAGTCAGTGTCGCGGCAGCAGCGTCAAACGTCGCTTGATATGCGTCCAGTTGCGCGGCACTAATGATTTGCTTGGCGACGAGCGTCTTGGCGCGCGTCAGATCGGCCTGCGCTTTGGTGACGGCGGCTTGCGCAGCTTGTACTTGCGCATCGCCCACATCGCGCTGACTAGACGCTGTTTGCAACGATGCCGCAGCCTGTCCTTCACCGCGCTTGTCTCCTGCAGCGGCTTGTGCCGCCGCAAGATCAGCATCCACTTGTGCCAATCGCACGGCAAACTCGCGCGGATCGAGTTTGACGACGAGGCCAGAGTCGGCAACGTGCAAGTTTTCGCTGACGTGCACTTCGGTGACGTATCCACCGACCTTTGCAACTACGGGCACAATCTGTCCGTCGACCTGTGCGTTATCCGTGGTTTCGTGAACACGGGAAAAGCTCCAGCGTTGATAGCCCCACACGCCCGCAGCAGCGACGAGCACGAGGGGAATCAGGATGCGAAGCAAATTGGGTTTCTTATCGGCAGTCATATGTAGGACACGTGTTTGAGCGAGTGACGAAAGGTGAGAAAATGAGCGCCGCGTTACGGCAGTTCTTGAACCGATCCCATGGCGCGCGCCAGACTTACACGTGCGCCGTGATACGACGCGAGCGCATCATTGCGCAGTGTGCGCGCTTGGTTGAGCGAGAGCAACGCGGTAATGACATCGCCGTTTCCAGCAACGCCGGCGCGAAAACGCTCTTGGGCTTGTGAGACTTCCTGTTCGGCGAGCGCGAGACGCTCACGCACCGCGTCGAGCTGTTCACGCGCCGCGTTGAGATCGAGAACAGCAGCGCGCACCTCGAGTGCGCTCTGTGCGCGCAGTTCGCGCAGCTTGGCTTCAGTCTCGCGCGTGCCTGCCACTTGTTCCTGCACGCGACCGTCGCGACGGAATCCATCAAATAGTCCGACAGACAGTTGCACGCCCCACGTATACGTAGGGAGAAAGTGCGCCCAGTTCTTGCCGAGTTGACCTTGATCGACGACCAGTCCGAGTTGTGGCGTCCGTTCCCAACGAACCGCCGACAGAGCACGCTGTTGCGACGCTTCGAGCGCGAGTAGCGCGCGGACATCAGCGCGCGACTCGGAGGCTCGCGAAAGCGCAGCACCCTCGTCAGGCGTAGCATTGTCGATGGGCAGTCCCCCCAACGAATCGCGGAGCACGAGCGGCGCATCAAGCGGAATGCCCACGGCGCGTTTGAGGTCGAGCATCGCGCGATCGCGTTCGTTTCGTGCGCCAATCAACTGCGCCCGCACCGCGGCGAGCTGCGATTGCGCGCGCGTGACATCGAGCGCGATGCCGACACCCGCTTGCAACTGATCACGGGCAATGCGCACTAGGTCGGCAGCAAGCGAGGAATCGGCGAGTCGCGCTGCAACTTGCGATTCGGTGCGCGCTGCGCGCACGTACGCGGCGGCCGCCGCAGACGCCGCGACATCAGCTTGCGCTTTCACATCGGCCACTGCGGCTTCGGTCGCGGACTGCGCGGCGCGCCATTTCGCCACGCTACTCAAATCAACGAGCGGCTGCTGGAGTCTCACACGTACATCAATCGTCGGAATCGGACCAATCAACTGACCGTTCGGATCGAGCAACGGCTTGCCGGTCGCATCACGAAACGCAAACCCAAACGTTGCCGAGTTGGTGGTGCGCCCCGACTGTAGAATGCCCGCGGCAATGTCCGGAAACAGAGCACCACGTCGCTGTTGCACGCGCGCTTCAGCTGCGTCGACGCGCGTGCGCACGACATCGACTTGACCGTTTTGCTTGGCCGCAAGACGCGCGGCGTCACCAAGCGAAAGCGTCGTGGTTTGTGCGTGCGCGACACCCGGGCGCAGGGCGTTGAGCACGAGCGTGCACGTGGCTGCCATTCGCGCGAGGCGGGCGCTCCGCACACGCTGCGCCGGAAAAAACGTATTGATCTCAGAGGGAGAGTTCATAGGGCAGGTACGGAGACGGACGCGTCGGGACGCAACGCGTGCAGGTAAAAGTCGATGACCTCGTCGCGAATTTCTTCATCGCTGTGCTTCATCAGCGCGGGAAAGTGTTGACGTTTCGAACACCATTGACTGTGTGTGATCGCAAGCGCCGACAGCATGCGTGCGGCGCTTTCGGGATCGACCGTGCGAAACTCGCCGGTGGAAATCCCTCGACTCACAATGCCGCCAAATAAGCGACGGCCGCGCACGATCACTTCGTCGGCGTAGAACTGCATGAGATCGGGAAATCGCGGCAAGTCGGCCAACACCAATCGATGCACGACTTGAAATGGTTCGGTGCGCAATCGCGCCCAATAGCCCGATGCGACCGCGCGAATCTGCGCGCTCGCGCTCAGCGATTGTGTCTCCTCGCGATGCAACTCGGCCATCTCGAGCGCCGCGACGATAGTTGTGCGCACCATCTCGCGAAACAGCGCTTCCTTGGTGGGGAAGTAGAGATAGATCGTGCCTTTCGCGACGGCGGCGCGCTTGGCGATGTCATCCAGACGCGCGCCCGCCAATCCATGCTCGGCGAACTCGTGAAACGCGGCCTCAAGGATTTGCTGAGGCCGTGCTTCCGGGTCGCGGCGACGCTTGGTATCGACGACTACACCTTCCTCCATCCATCCCCCGAAAAGTTAGTTACTGACTGACTGGTCAGTTCATTAACGATTCTAGATGAGGAAAGGTTTCAAAACAAGTCGGGCGGGATTCCGATTTTTGGAAATCCCGCCCACTTTTCGCAACTCTCTTTATTTCAAGCGTTTAAGCGAAGTGCAGGCTTGATCACAACCAGTGCTGCGGCCTTCTTCTCGCCGCCTTCCGGCTTTTCGTTTGCGAAATGGCGATTGGTCAGGAGCACGATCGTGTAGAGGATCGCGCCGATAAAGAGTGCGCCGCCAATCAGGCCGGCGAACGCGGCGCCCATATCGGAGCCGCCTTTGTGAGAGTCGTTTGACATGGGTCTCTGAGTAAAGGATCAGTCAGCGTCGACGACGCGAACCGAGGTCATCGCATCATTCTGCACGATGGACGCCATGGCGTCGAGTCCCTTCGTGATCTGGCCGAACACGGTGTGCACACCATTCAGATGTCGGGTGTTTGACTCGCTCAGCACCATGAAGAACTGGCTGCCGCCGGTGTTCTTTCCCGCGTGTGCCATTGAGAGCGAGCCGATGGCGTGCTTCTTCGGATTGCCGACCGTCTCGCAGGCGATCTGCCAGCCAGGACCGCCCGTACCAACGCGGCGATCGCCATCGGGGAGGTCACGTGACAACGGGTCGCCGCCTTGGACGACGAATTCAGGAATCACCCGGTGAAATTTCACGCCATCATAAAAGCCCGAGTTAGCGAGCTTTTCAAAATTTTCTACGGTCTTGGGCGCTTCGGCCGAAAAAAGCTCGGCGACGATGGTGCCTTTAGTTGTCTCGAAAGTGGCCAGTTTAGGCACGACAAGTCGGGTTAGAGGTGAAGACGGAAAATTAGCCAATGACGTGACGCAACGGGATCGTCGATCACACTTCGGCGCTCGGACAAACATCCCGGACGACGCAGGCAGAGCACTTGGGTGATCGTGCGAGGCAAACGCGTCGACCATGCCAGATCAACAGGTGACTCAGAATCGCCCAACTGTCACGCGGAAAGAGTGGGAGGAGCGCCTGTTCAATGCCAACCGCATCTGGCTCTCGCGTCAGGCCGAGGCGTCGCGCTAATCGCTGCACATGCGTGTCAACGACGATCCCTTCGTTGATCGAAAATGCATTGCCGAGTATGACATTGGCAGTTTTCCGTCCCACGCCCGGCAGTGTGACGAGTTGAGCGAGCGTTCGCGGCACGTCGCTGTTGTGCGAGGTCACGAGCGCGCGAGCCATACCGACGAGGCTCTTTGTTTTCGCACGAAAAAAACCGGTAGAGCGGATGATTTCTTCTATGTCCTCGGGCGCAGCGTCGGCGAGCGTCGCTGCATCTGGATAACGTGCGAACAGTGCGGGGGTCACCATGTTGACTCGCACATCGGTGCACTGTGCGCTGAGAATGGTCGCGCACAACAGTTCGAACGCATTGCGATGGTTCAGTTCGCAGTGGGCGTCGGGATATTCCGTGCGGAGTCGCTCAAGTACAACTGATGCGATGGCCTGCTTGTCGGCTTTGGTGCGCGGCGAGTGTGCAACCAGTGGCGCCTTTTGCGACGGCTTTTCTCCAATCGACTTCGCGCGTGACTTACGCACCGTGCAATGCAATCGTCGGTCGGGCGCGACGCGCGCGTGCGAAGGCGAGCACGTCGTCGACGGAACGGGTATTGAGCACGTTGTGCGCGCTTAACCATCCTTTGCGCGCAACGGCGACTCCCATCTCGAGGTGATCAAATCCTTGCGGTGAGTGCGCATCCGGGCCAATGGATACCATGGCGCCGCAGTCGGCCGCCATGCGACATGCGCGCCAATCAATGTCGAGCCGATGGGGATCGGCATTGAGTTCGATCGCGATTCCGGCTGCCGCGGCCTTTTCCATGACCGCGCGCATGTCGATTGCGTAGGGTTCACGTGCGAGCAGGAGTCTGCCCGTTGGATGACCGAGAATCGTGACATGCGGATCGTCGAGTGCTTTGAGCACACGATCGGTCATCTGCCGCTCGTTCATACCGTAGCGCGTGTGTACGGACCCGATGACGAAATCAAATCGCTCAAGCAGACTCGGCTCGTAGTCAACGCGACCACAGGGCAAGATGTCAGCCTCGATGCCTTTGAGTACGCGAAACGCGACACCGTTGCGCTGGTAGTCAGTGTTGAGCGCATCGATCTCGTCGTGCTGTGCGCGGATCGCGTCGGTGGAGAGTCCGCCCGCATATGGATTGGATTGCGAGTGATCGCTCACACCCAAATACGTGAGTCCGCGCCCGCGTGCCGCTGCCGCCATGTCGGCGATCGATGCGCCGCCGTCGCTGTACTGCGAATGACAGTGCAGCGCACCGCGCAAGTCGTGCTCGGTCACGAGCGTTGGCAACGCGAACTCCATGGCACGTTCAACTTCGCCAGCGCCTTCGCGCAGCTCGGGCTCGCAGTACGCAAGTCCTACGTGCGCGTACAGATCACGCTCGGAGTTCACCGGGAGCAGTGCGCCGTCGTTGCCGCGCAGTTCGTCGCCCGCGAGTATCAGTCCGCGCGACGCCGCCCGCGCCGTGACCTGCTGCACGTGCGACCCGCTGCCGGTCGCACGCCACAGCGCGAGTGCAAGCTGCTCCGGCCGTACGCAGACGAGGTCGAGCGCAACACCATCATCAAAACGCAAAGTGAGCGCACGTCCTCCGCCGCCCAGTACTTCGCGCACACCACGCATGTGCGAAAGCGCGGCGGCAACCACGGACGGTGATCCGCGAACCGCGGCGACCAAGTCGACATCACGGACAAGTTCAGCACGACGTCGTATGGACCCCGCGATTTCGACGTGCAGCACATCAGGGTGTGCCGCGATGGCGCTGCGCAGGCGCAGCGCTTGGGCGTGTCCGTGCTGCCAGAGCACAAACGCGCCAGTGGCGCGCAAATCGGCGATGCCCTTGAGAATCTTTTCGGCGGTTTTGTCGCCGAAGCGAGGAAGCGTGGCGAGTTGACCGTCGCGCGCTGCTTGCTCGAGCCCTTGCAAGGTCTCGATGTGCAACTGTGCGTGAATTTGACGAATGCGCGCGGGTCCGAGTCCCGGCACGCGCAGCATTTCGAGCAGCCCTTCGGGGGTTTCTTCTTGCAGCCGCTCGAGCAGTGCAGAGCTGTTCGATTCCGCGAGATCGTTGAGCACCGCGAGCGCAGCTGGCGTGATGCTACTGGTGTCGATGCCGTGGTGCGCGAGTGCATCGGCGAGATCGCGCTCGCTTGCGCCGGCAGCGGCGCGCGCCGCCGAGTGCATCGCGCGTACGCTAAATGCATCTTCGCCGTGCAGCTCAAGGAGCGTGGCGATTTGCGTGAGAGCGTGGGCAGCGCTGCGGCAATCCATGGACGAAATATACGAACCTTGGTCCCGGCAACCACAACCGGCAACCAATGGTTACCGATTTCCGAGTGTCGAAAACTGCACGAGCTACCCCTCCACTCCCGCCAACATTTTTGCCTGTTTCACCAATTCTATCAGCTGCTCTTCGGTCAACTGCATTTCGTGCGCGGCAGCGTCGCGATCCAGCAATCCACTGCGCACGCTTACCGCGACCTGGTTCAGGTAGCGCACTTTCGAAAGCACTTCCATCGTCAGCCGACGCAGTCCGTGAAAGCGTCGCTTTTCAGCGTTAGCACGACGATAGCGCTGCAGCAATTCGTCTGCGCGAAGTCGGCTGGCGAGCGCCAGCACTTCGGCATCCGTGCGACCGGGAAATACGCCGCGATCGGGGATGCCTGAGTTGGTCCATGTGGACTCGATAAACCACAGTCGTCCAACGAACTCAACGCCGTCGTGCGCGGTGTGCAGCATCACGCGCACATCACGATCGTCAACGCGCACAACGGACAGCGCGGTTTGTGTGACGGTGCCGAAAGGCAGCATGTCGACCGAAGGGAAACGCGTGAAACCATCAAGCCAGAAAGGGCAGCATCGCCGCAAACATCATCTGGGGTTGTTCGACGTACGGCACGTGCCCGCAGTCATCAAGTAGCACCAGCTTCGCGTCAAGCGCCTCCGCGACGGCCGAAGCCGATGCCAGCGGAATCGGATCTTGACGCCCATGTACGACGAGCACCGGTAGCTGGACGGCACGCGACCCGTCCATAGTGGCCGATTTTAGCGCATCACGGAGATCAAAATCACCCAAACTCGCCCAGACTGACTGTTGGGCCCGGGACATAACGCGAAATGGGGTGAGCGACTTCGCTCGGCGCGGATCGGCAAAGTATCCGGCAACGCTGATCTCGAAGCTCCGTTGACGAAACGCGTCGATATCCGTTTCGCGCAGCCCTGATGCGTGTAGCTCATCGCGTAGCGCCTGGACACCCTCTCCGCGCTGTCGCGCCGCCAGTGCGTTTTCGAACTCATCTCGCCAAACGCGCGTGACAGGGGCGGGCGAAAGCACCGCGAGCCTGCCGAGCGACGGCCACGCGGGCTGCTGCTGTTGCTCGATGTGGTAGAGCATGGCGAGCAATGCGCCCCACGAATAGCCGACTACCGTGGGCGACGGCGCGCCAAACTCATGCATCACCGACGCTAAATCAGCGACGTGGGTGCGCCACGTTATTGGCGTCTGGTCGTCAGTGCGCGACTGACCGCCACCGCGTTGATCGTAGGTGATCACGCGATGCGACCGCGCTAACTCCAGAAGTTGCGGATACAGATAATCGTGGGATGCGCCGGGACCGCCATGAAGCAGAATGAGCGTCGGCGCGTCTGCGGGTCCGTCTTCGCGCCAGAATAAGGGAGAGTTGGTGGACGCGGTAAAGCCTGTTGCGCGCGGCGCAGGAATCGGGAGCGGCATGGAAGAAGAAAAGCTGTGCGCGCGCACGATTGGCAGTAGCTTGCGTAACGACATGAAGACCTCCCTCCTTCGCGGCGGATTCGCGACCGCATGAGTTCGTACGGGCTATCGGCGCGCAATACGCCGTCGTCGCGCACGCCCGAATCGGGTACCGTGCAGATCGCGTCGGAGGGTCGTGCGTCTCGCGCGGTCGCGCGTGCGTTGGCGGTGCTCATCGAGCGGTTGACGGTGCTGGACCCCGACGGCAAGGGCGTCGCCGATGGTCTTAGCGGACTTGATCCGACGAATCCACACGTGTTGGCCGTGCGCGATGCGCTGCGCGGTGTGTCCGCCCGATCGCGCGAGGGCGCGCTGTTGTGTCGTGTGATGGATGGATTGTTGGTACTGGAGGGCGTACCCGTCGAGCGTGCAGCCTCGGATGACTTGCTCACTGGAACGTTGTTGTCACGGCTCACCGCGCTGGGAGTGGGTTCCCTCACTATTCGTGAAGGTGCGTCACCTGGCGAGCTGCTCACGCTCGGTCGCCTGCTCGCACAATCGCCGCGCGCTATCGATATGCGTAGTGTGCAGTCATCGCCGCGCGCCGTTGATGTGGCCGCGGGCGACACACCATCGACGGTGCGTGCGGTCACTTTTGCCGATGAGACACCGCGAGAGCTGCTGCGCACGTGGAGCGTGCTTGTCACACCGCTTGTGCGCGCGGCCGCCCCGGCGACAAGTAGCGGTGCCGCCGCCATCGTGTTGACGCGCCTCGCAGCAGCGCACACCGACGATGCCGCGACAAGCGCCGTTGCGGGTCTCAAAGAAGTCCTCGACGACGCGGAGCGACGCGGCGACGCCATCGTGGTCGAACATATTGCGCGCGCCTGTCTGCTGCACATGCAATCGGTCGGAGAGTCGGGTGGCCGGCTCGCACTCGAAGCAACGATGCGTTATCTGCTACGCGCACCATTGCTCGACCTACTCGCCACGCAGCTGCCACACAGCACGGATCGGAACGTGCTCGTGCAGCTCTTTGCGCGTGCCGGCGACTTCGGAGTTGCGACACTCGTGCAACAGCTGCTCACGACTGACGACGCGTTGGCGCGGCGTGCGTTTTTCGACAGCATAGTCGCCATCGATGTCGGTTCGTCGACCATCTTTGATGCGCTGCATGATCCACGGTGGTTTGTGGTGCGCAACGCTGCCGCGTTATTGGGCGAGATGCAAGTTGAATACGCCGACGACGCACTGATTCTGTTGCTGCAACACCACGATGCGCGCATTCGCATTGCGATCGCGCGCGCGTTGGTGCGACTGCGCACGGTCAAAGCAATGCACGCGCTGCACGGCATGATCGACGACGAGCATGCGGAGGTGCGCCGACTGTCTGCCGCGGCGTTTGGTATTGCAGGCAACGTGGCAGCGGGAGGTCACCGTCCGCCGGCGGCGCGGTTATCGGCGGCATTCGAGCGCGAAGCTGACGAAGACGTTGCGCTCGAAATGCTGGCGGCCCTTGGTCGACTGGGGAGCGCTGATGCAGTGCAGCGGCTGCTGCGCATCGCGCTGCCGCCGACGCCCGATATCACCGGTGCTGCAGCTCCGGAAGTGCGCGAGAGTTCACTGCGAATCGCCGCGCTGGACGCGCTTGTGCGTGCTCGCGGTACGCAAATGAAGCCGGTGGTCGAGTCGCTGATGAACGATCCGGACGTGGAGGTCGCGGCGGCGGCGGGGGCGATGCGAGGGGCGGCTGGCAGCTAAGCGGCCGCTCGTGGCTGCGCAATTACTAGAAACATTTAGGTTTTGAGTTCTGGGTTTGGGTTTTCAGTTATCAACTTCGCGAGCGTTCGCATCGCGCGCAGTTGACGACCCACAACTCAAACCCAAAACCCAATACTTAGATCTTTTCCTATCTCGCGGTGAAATCCGTATCCTTGGTAACCATCCTGCACGTCTCCGCGATCAACTCTGCCGCACGATCCAAGTCATCCAGCGACACCATCTCGTTCGGTGAATGCATGTAGCGATTCGGAATGGACAGCAGCGCGGTCGCCACACCGTTGCGGGTGAGATGAATCGCGTCGGCATCGGTGCTCGTCACGCGACCTGCCGCATGCACCGAAAACGGAATTGCAAGTCGTTCTGCCGTGTCGCGCAGTAAGCCAAACGCCACCGGACTAACCACCGATCCGCGCGTGAGCACGGGCCCGCCGCCGATATTGTGCTCGCCAAGTTCTTTTTTCTCGACGCCCGGGTGATCGGTGGCGAAGGTGACGTCGACGGCGATCGCCATCTGCGCGTCAAGCGACTGCGCGGCAACACGCGCACCGCCGCCGCCAAAACCGATTTCTTCTTGCGTGGTGGCTGCTGCAACGACGCGCGCGACACCAGGATTCGCCGCATAGCGTCGCAACGCTTCGAGCACGACGAACGCGCCGATGCGATCGTCGATGGAGCGGGATACGATGCGACGATTCGGCAGCTCGCGCATTGCGCTATCGATGACGCCCGGATCGCCGATTTGAATGTGCTCGAGCGCTTCGGCTTTGTTGGCGGCGCCGATATCAACCCACAAATCCGTGAGCTTCGATGCTTTCTCGCGCTCCTCCGGTTTCATCAAATGTATTGGCTTCTTGCCGATTACGCCGAACACGTCACCATGTCGTCCGAGAAATCGAATGCGTTGTGCGACGAGTACTTGCGGGTCCCATCCACCGATTGGTTCGAAATACACAAAGCCGTTATCGTCGACCCACGTGACGATAATGCCGATTTCGTCGATGTGTCCGGCAAGCAATATGGTCGGGCCGTTCGCGTCGCCAACCGACGCGTAACTGTTGCCGACGACGTCTGCATGTACCGTCGCAAACGTGGCAGCTTCGGCACGCCATACGCGTGCCGGCGCTGCTTCAAAACTCGATGGTCCCGGCGTATCGAGCAGGGACTTAAGAAACGCAAATGAGGTGTCGGAGAGCATGCGCGATAAATTAGTGTCTTCCGGAGCTTCGCGCCTACCAACAGCTTGATGCACATGACACTCATACTGCTCGCCATCGGACTCGGTGCCGGCATTCTCTCCGGGATCTTCGGCATTGGGGGCGGGATTGTGATTGTTCCCGCGTTGATCTATCTCGCGAAGTTTCCGCCACAACAGGCAGCGGGAACGTCGCTCGCTGCGTTGGTGATACCTATCGGCGCGGCGCTTGGCGCATGGACGTATTACAAAGCGGGGCATTTGCAGCCGCGCGACGCGCTGCTCATCGCGGCCGGTATGGCAGTCGGTGCATATCTCGGCGGGCAGATCGGGACGCACGTCGACGCGACGGTGCTTCGTCGCGGGTTCGCGCTACTGATGGTGGTGGTGGCGGTGAAGATGTGGGTGTCGTAAGACGCGGATGCGCCGTCGCACTACCACACGCGCACTGCATGTTTTGGATCGACGGCGCTGAATAGTCCGGGGTTCATCACGCGAGCCATCGCTTCGATGCCATCGACGACGCGCGGTCCGGGGCGACTAATCAACCCATTCGCGTCAAGCGCCCACACTTGCGCGTTGTGCAACCACTGCCACGCGTCGTGTTGCACCAGCCGTTTTGCTTCATCAGTCGCTGCGCGAAGCGAGTAGCCACACGGCGCAACAAAAACAATTTGCGGCTGTTCGTGCACGAGTGCGTCAAGCGATACCGGCACTGAGTGTGCCCCTGCCACGCCGAGTACATCGACGCCGCCCGCCCGTTTGATCTGTTCCGGTCCCCAATGGCCCGCAAGAAACACCGGATCCGTCCACTCAATCACGGTCGCACGCGGACGGGGTGCCTTCGCCGCCTTGAGTGTATCGTGAACGAGTTTGACACGCGCGTGTAGCCCGGCCAACAGCTCTTCGGCATCGCTCTGTGCGCCGATCGCGTTCGCCACGGCCTGCACGTCGTCGTAAATCCCGTCAAGCGTTGTGCCGCCAAGCGTGACCACACGAGGCGTCGGTGACATGCGCGCCGCGAGCGCACGGACGTCGGTCTCGCTGACGGCGCAGACGTCGCACAGTGCTTGCGTGAGCAGTACATCGGGATGCAGTGCCGTTATGCGCGCTTCGTCGAGTGCGAACAACGCAATGCCGTGCGAAGATTGTTCGCGCACGGCGGCGTCGATTTGCGCGGGCGTTCCTGTGTGCGGTATCGCACTGCGGGTGACGCGCGCGCGCGAAGTCACTACCGACGGGTAGTCACATTCATGCGTGATGCCAACCAAGTGCTCGGTCGCGCCGAGAAATGCGACGATTTCGGTGGCGGCAGGAAGGAGCGAAACGATGCGCACCGAGGCGTTATTTCCGTTCGTACACGGCGTTTCCTGCGACATACGTCGCGATCACGTTGGTCTTGAGCACCAACTCGGGCGGTACGCGCATGATATCCTGATCGAGCACAACAAAATCGGCGTATTTACCGAGCGACAGCGAGCCCATATCGCGCTCTTGAAACGCGGCGTACGCCGGCCAGATCGTGATGCTGCGCAATGCTTCTTCGCGCGTCATGCGCTGTTCGGGAAGCCATCCACCAGCAGGCCAATCGTTCGCGTCTTGTCGCGCAATTGCTGCGTGAAATGAGATAAGCGGATTGACCTGCTCGACGGGAAAGTCACTGCCGTTTGGAATCACGACACCGGAATTGAGCAGCGAGCGCCATGCATACGCACCCGTTAAGCGTGTCGGGCCCAGGCGTTTGCCAATCCAGTACATGTCGCTGGTTTGGTGACTGGCTTGCATGGAGGGAATCACGCCTAACTGCGCAAAACGCGGCACGTCGTCGTAGTTCAAGATCTGCGCGTGCTCGACGCGAAACCGGTGATCGGCGGTTGGCACGGCTTTCAGCGCCGCTTCATACGCATCGAGCACGACGCGATTGCCCCGATCGCCAATGGCGTGCGTGTTGACTTGGAAACCCGCGCGCAGGGCGCGTTCGGCGACATCGCGAATGTGCGCTGGTGCGGTGAGCAGCAGTCCGCTGTTGTTGGGATCATCGCTATAGGGCTCGAGTAACGCCGCGCCTCGCGAACCCATTGCACCGTCTGCATACAGCTTGATGGCGCGTACCCATACGTGCCCATCGTACAACGCGGCGCGTGGCCCAATCTGCATGTAGTGCTGAATGGCGGCCGAATCATCGCTAATCATGACGTACAGTCGCAGGCTCATCTCGTTTGCCTGTGCCATCTGCTCGTACAAATCGATCATGCGACGCGATGCGCCGGCGTCGTGCATCCCCGTTAACCCCCACCGATGCATCACCGCAATCGCGCCTTTGAGTGCACTGCGCCATTCGGCCGAGGTTGCGTCGGGGACTTTGTTGGCGATCAACGCCTGCGCGTTATCAATCAACACGCCGGTGGGAGCACCCTGCGCATCGCGCTGCAGTTTGCCGCCGTCTGGATCTTTCGTTGCGGCTGAAACCGAGGCGAGACGCATCGCCGTGCTGTTCGCCAGCACCGCATGTCCGTCAACACGCTGCAGAATGACTGGATGATCTGGCGTCGCGGCCGAAAGTTTTTCGTGCGTCGGAAATCGCGTATCGCCCCACGCATTCTGATCCCACCCACGCCCCTGAATCCACGTGCCCTTTGGCGTGGTCTTCGCGCGTTCGGCAACGCGCGCAACGACTTCGTCATAGCTGTGTGTACCCGTGAGGTCGACGGCGCTGAGCGTTTGCGCAAGACCACTAAAGTGCGCGTGCGCATCGACCATGCCTGGAATCACCGTGCGACCCGCTGCATCGACGGTGCGCGTCGCCGCGCCCTTGAGCGCGGCGGCCTCCCGCTGCGATCCAACAAACACGATGCGGCCGCCGCGTACCGCGAACGCTTCGGCGAGCGGATGCGTTTCGTCCGCCGTATAGACACGCGCGTTCGTGACGATCAGGTCGGCGGGCGCCGCAGGAGCGCGTTGTGCGGAGACGCGTTGCGCGGAGACGCGTTGCGCGTGCAGCGTCAGTGGCACGGCGATGAGCAGCGCAACAGAAAGAGAGCGAGAAGTCATGCTCAAGTGTCGCGCATGACAACAAAGGGGGCAAGCGCATGCTTGCCCCCTTCCACCTGCTTATTGAGTAGCACCAATGCTGCGAGACGCCAAACTACCTGCCCGGAGGAATCATCACCGTATCGACGATGTGAATAACGCCGTTCTTTGCCATGATGTCCGCTTTGACGATCGTTGCGCTGCCGATCATCACTTGGCTACCCATCATCATCACCATCGCGTCGCCACCCTCGATCGTCTTGCGCGACTTGCCGTTGATCTTGGCAAAATCGGCAGCAGTGAGTTTGCCAGCGATCACATGATACAGCAGCACGTTGCGCAGTGCGGTTTTGTCTTTGAGCAGGGCTTCGAGCTTGTCTTTGGGAAGTTTAGCGAACGCCTCGTCGCTGGGCGCGAGCACCGTGAACGGCCCGGGGCCCTTCAGTGTCTCGTTGAGCCCCGCTTCGTTGAGCGCTTTGAGGAACGTTTTGAAGTTCCCAGCCGCTGTAGCGGTTTCGATGATGTCTTGCGCCTGCACAAGCTGCGGTGCAACCACAGCCATCATCACACTCGACGCGATCACCAACGACAGCTTACGCATACACACTCCAACGAGAGAGAGAACGTGCGACAACCGTGTTCGGTTACTGGGATCCATGGGTTCCCTGTGTTGTTGCCGGGATCCGTTTGCGCAGCTACGCACAACCTTCCGCGCACGGAGAATACTACCCCTCAACGTCGCCCACGATCCGCCGTTCGCGTTGCACCAACACGATGTGTGCGATGCATCACACCGCGCCAAGGATGAGTCGTTCCAGCAGTTGCAAACCGAAGTAGGCCACCAATACCGTGATGTCGAGTGCGCCGAGTGGCGGAATGATGCGTCGGAGCGGTGCGAGAATCGGTTCAGTGAGTACATACGACCAACGCCACCACTTGGAATACTGCGATCCACCAACCCAGCTCGATATCACGCGAGCAAAGAGCGCAATTTGCAAAATGCCAAATATCCAACGAATGACCACGTACAACAGTGACCCTGATTGCGTGGCGTAGGCCAGTAGTGCGACCTGATCGCGCACAAACCCGAGGCCAGAGAGCAGCACCAGTCCGCCCAAAATTACAAAGGCAAGCGCCCACCACGGTGCCGCATACGGCGTTCCGCCGGCGCGCATAATGCGTCGCTCAACGGGTGCAATGAGCCAGGGATCGACGCGCTCGCGAACGATGCGCGCGATCGGCGAAAACGGTTGCAGCTTACGTGTGCGCACCGCGTACGATGCCAGCGCAGCGACGGCGGTGAGTGCGCCGGCGACAAACACCGCGGGTCGCAACACGCTCAAAACGAGATCGAACAGGGAGACGATTGTTTGCATCATGTCAGATACTACTCCCAAGAGCGCGGAACGGGTTTCACGCGGCGCCAAGCACGGAACGACCACCACGCAAGGGGCGCAATCCAAAATAGCATCCACAGTGCGGTTATCAGCGGTGCCAACGGCGACTCCAGGCGCACAACGGATTGCATGAGCGCCCATACCATGAGCGGCGAAATCGCCAAGCTCCGGGATACGGGTGCACTCGAGCGGTCTTGCGTTTCCAACATGAGCCCCCGATTTGTGAACACCGCCCGCAAAGCCAACATACTGCTGTCAGCGCGAACAGCCGGTGCAAACGCGTTAGGCGCCGCGAGATCGATGGGTAAAAATCCCCACTGTGTCGCTCGTACGGCTTGTCGAATGACCGCGTCATCGCCACGCTGCCCGAGCATCGCATACGCTTCGTTCGATCCGGGTTCGTGCAGAAACACCAAAGGAACGATCGATGCGCGTGTATCCCGTCCACGAACGCTGACTGACACGCGGACGCTATCCGTGCGTGCCATGTTCACGATGACTGGTCCCGAACCCCCATGGGCGACGCGTTCGCCATTTATCTGCGCGCTGTCGATGAGTCCAGCGTACCAACCAAAGCCCGGCGTGAACGGCAGTGTACTTAGCGTAACGGGAGCGACGGTGCCGATGCTCGACGCCACCGGCGCGAGCAACCAGTAGCTGGCTCCGAGGGCAACGAGACAGCACGTGGC
>JANXUN010000171.1 GCA_025356185.1 Gemmatimonadaceae bacterium | reverse complement strand
CATCTCGCACCCGGTGAACGCGTTCCGCACACGCAGGCGTTCGAGGTGCTGCACGACGTTGCTCGCGCGCTCGCGTATGCACACAGCGCGGGCGTGGTGCATCGCGACATCAAACCGGACAACGTGCTGCTCGGTGTCGACGCTGCGCTTGTCGCCGACTTCGGCGTTGCCAAAGCCATGGTCGCCGCGCGTGCTCCTGGTGCGTCAACGTCTTCGACATCGCTGACGCAAGGAGGGGTGGCACTCGGCACGCCCGCGTACATGGCTCCCGAACAAGTGGCGGGCGATCCCACCGTAGATCATCGCGCCGACATCTATGCGTGGGGCATCCTCGCTTACGAAGTGCTTGCTGGCGCGCACCCATTTGCAGACCGTCACTCAGTGCAAGCGATCGTCACGGCGCATTTGGTTGAACACGCAACGCCGCTGCACGACGTCGCGCCAACTGTGTCGTCACAAGTCAGCACGCTCGTCATGCGCTGTCTCGCGAAGGATCCGCGCGACCGACCGTCAAGCGCACGCGAGATCGTCGACACATTCAGCTCGGTCGTCACGTTCAGTAGCGCTGACAACGCAGAGACGATGCCCTCGACGTCATCAGCGCGTCAAACATCCGCGACGCGCTGGCAGTCGCGCGCGATCGGCGTCGCTGCCGGAGTGCTCGCGCTGATCGCGACCGTTGTCGTCTGGAAGTCGCAGCGCACGCCCGACTCGGCGACGATCGGCGCGCCCAAGACGTCGGTAGACAAATCAGTGAACTCGCCGGCCTACGACGCGTACGTGCGCGGTAAAGTGCGCGTGAGCAGCGAGAATAGGGATGACAACGACGCCGCGATCGCTGCGCTTCGCCAATCCATTGGCGCAGACCCGGCGTTCGCACCGGCGTACGCCGCGCTTGGTCGCGCGTACAACATCAAGTCGTTTTACTTTGCTCGTGACTCGGAACGGAAGCAGCTGAACGAAGATGCCGAAGTCGCCGTTGAGAAATCGTTGTCGCTCGACCCCAATTTGGCCGATGCGCATTTCTCGCGCGGGCTTATTCTGTGGACACCCGCGCAACGTTTTCAGCATGAACAGGCAGTGCGTTCGTTTCGTCAGGCACTGACATTAAATCCAAAACTCGACGAAGCGCACCATCAGATCGCATTGGTCTACCTCCATGTCGGACTGCTCGACAAAGCCAAAGCCGAAATTGATTCGGCGTTGGCAATCAATCCGGCAAACGCGCTCGCCCGGTTTCGTTACGGTGTGGTCGACCTGTATCGCGGTGACTATCAAGGCGCGAACGAAATTTTCAACAGAACGCCGCTCACCAAAAACCCAACGCTGCTAGGGTTTCAAATGGCGACAGTGCAACTGCGATTGGGACGCGAACACGAAGCGGCTGATCTCGTCGATCGCTTTCTTCACGACTTCCCGAACGATGAAGGCGGCTTGGGCAACAGTGTGCGCGCGATGATGCTGGCCAAGGCGGGTAAACGGAGCGAAGCGCAAGCGGCGATTGCAAAGTCGCTCGAGCTCGGGCGCACGTTCGGTCACTTTCATCATACGGCGTACAACATCGCATCCGCGTATGCGCTGCTGGGCGACAACGAGAATGCGATCCGCTGGTTGCAGGATGCAGCAGACAATGGCTTCCCGTGCTATTCACTCTTTGCGCAGGACACGTATCTCGATCCTCTACGCAACGATCCGCGGTTTATCGCGTTCCTGGCAAAGCAGCGGCAAGACTGGGAGCAGCGCCAGCGTACGATGTGATGCAGAGCTGATCGCTGTAATGTTTGCAAATCCCGGTCGTACCGGTGTTGACGTCGCCTACGATCACCCCTCGCCCTCACCAGTGTTCGCGCTGTCTACTCACTAGTTTTATCCCATGCCTACTCGACGCAACTTTGTGAAATGGTCGGCGGCCATCGGTGGCGCAATAGGCCTTCGTTCCATCGACGATTCGTTCATCGCGCATGCGGAACCGCGACCGGTATCGCTACGCACGCAAATCCCCACTCGCGCTCCAAAGCCACTCGATATCCTCATCCTTGGGGGTACGGGATTTACCGGTCCAGAGCAAGTCGAATACGCAATTGCGCGCGGTCATCGCGTCACGCTGTTCAATCGAGGAAAGACACGACCGGGATTCTTTAAAGGCAAAGTCGCAGACGAACTCATTGGCGATCTGAACAGCGACACGAGTGCACTCGCCGGAAGAAAATTTGATGTGGTGATTGATAATCCCACGACGCTTCCATCGTGGGTGAGAAACGCCGCAAAGCAGCTCGCCGGCAACACCAAGCACTACATTTTCATCTCGACCACATCGGTGTATGCCGATCAAAGTCAGATTGGCATCAACGAGAGCAGTCCCACCGTTCCAATGCCAGCCGGTCTCGATCCGTATCAACCGGATCAGCGCAATGAACGACAGCTTGCAGCATCGTCAAATCCTGCGAATTACGGCGCATTCAAAGCGCGCGCTGAACAGGAAGTGTTGACGCAGTATCCCGGTATCAGCACAATCATTCGCCCGTGTTTGATTGTTGGTCCGCTCGATCGCACGGATCGCTACACCTACTGGATTGCGCGCATCGACAACGGTGGCGAAGTGCTTGCGCCCGATTCACCAAATGATCCGTGCCAGTACATCGATTCACGCGATCTTGCAGAATGGACCATTCGCATGGCGGAGGCGCGTGAATTCGGCACGTACAATGCCATTGGTCCGGACAAACCCATGACGACGGGTGAGTTGTTGTACGGCATTAAAGCAGTGACAACGGCAGGCGCACAGTTCACGTGGGTGCCGTGGGAATTTCTGAAAGCGCAGGGCATTCGGCCGTGGAGTCAGATGCCGGTATGGCAACCACCAGTTGGTGCAACTGCGGGATATCAGCGGCGCAGTGCCGCGAAGGCCATTGCGAAAGGTCTCACCTTCAGGCCAGTAGCGGTTACTGCGAAGGACACGTTGGATTGGCATCGTTCACGTCCGGAGACGGAGCGGGAGGCAGTCCTCATGGGAAAGGCGCAGAACGGATTGGCGCTGACGCGCGAGGCGGAGGTGTTGGCCGCGTGGCATGCGTCGCAGGGGAAGTGAAATTGCTGGCTCTTCGAATGAGACTATTGCCGCAAACTGCGCACGGCCAACAGATGTCTCACTGCCCTCATCTTCACATCACTCCGTAAACCGCGCACTGACCTGTCGCTCCCGATTCACGTGCAGTTGCAACACATCGGGGCGTGCGTAGTGTCCGGCCACGTCAAAGTTGTGCCGCTCTTCGCGCACGCGGCGGTGCTCAATGGTCGCCGTAATCAACACCTCCCGATTCGTGGTCGGTGGCACGATCCATTCGCCGTCGGGGCCCGCAATGCAACTTCCGCCCTCGCCTAACTGTTCGGGTAACCGTTCCGCGAGCAGTTCGGCGTACGGCGTGTCGGCGGGAATATCGGCGCGCGTGAGGGTTGCTCCCACCGACATCACATACGAGCGTCCTTCGCGCGCAATGGTGCGTGTGATGTGTTCGGTGTTGCGCACACTGCCTGGCCAGAGCGCGACGTGCAGATCTTCTCCCTGCGCGTAGAGCGCAGCACGCGCGAGTGGCATCCAGTTTTCCCAACAGTTGAGTGCACCTAACGTAAACGCGCCGAGTGGCGTCGTGCGCAGTCCATGTCCGTCACCGGGCGCCCAGCTGAGGCGCTCTTCATACGTGGGCATGAGTTTGCGGTGCACGTTGCAGATCGTACCGTGATCGTCGATGCTCACGAGACTTGCATACACACTGTGCCCGCCGCGGTCAGCAGGTCGCTCGATGCATCCAACGATCACGTGAATACCACGATCGCGCGCAGCGTCGCATACGGGAATTAAGTGACCGGCTTCGATCTGTACGGCTTGATCGAGGTAGTGTGCGTGAAATGCCTTTTGCACGCCGCTGTCAAAGCGGGCGCCGTCGGTGTGTTCAATCCAGTACGGATATCCTGGAACGAACGCTTCGCCAAACGCCACCAATCCAGCGCCGGCGTCGGCGGCGTGATGCACCCATGTCGCGACTTTGTTTACGGTGCGCACACGGTCAAGCCATACCGGTGCGATCTGTGCGGCGGCAATGATAAGCGAGTCTGCGCTGCTGTTAGTGAACGTCAATGAGGAGTTCCTGAGAAAGAACTGC
This sequence comes from Gemmatimonadaceae bacterium, assembly GCA_025356185.1. Lineage (GTDB taxonomy): Bacteria > Gemmatimonadota > Gemmatimonadetes > Gemmatimonadales > Gemmatimonadaceae > Gemmatimonas. The sequence continues at coordinate 2,876 of JANXUN010000171.1, read as the reverse complement.
GCAAAATATGCGCGCGGCAGTCGTGTGTGTTACGAGATGTGTTCTCTGCGTGCGACTGAGTGCGCTACTTGATGTCTGATGGTAGTGTGATCGCGGGCGGCTTGCCGATTGCGGGACGGCTGAACGGCGTGCCCATTTCTGTATAACCAGAGACAAACCCGCCGTGGCTTAAGAAAAACGCGCCGTTCTCAACGCCCATGAACCGGTCGTGCCGATTCTCTTTGCCAGTCGCATCGTGACTGAATGTCGCGACGGTGAGTTCCTGCCACGTGCCGTCACCCATACGTATCCACTGATTGCCGTACAACGCTTTGCGTCGCGCATAGCCGTTGTTGCCGCCAAAGTTTTCGCTAAACGAATACAGGCGACGCAATCCCTTTCCATCTTTCGCTGCGCGAAACGAGGCAATGAGTTGCCACGCTTTTTTGTCGGGGTGAAACCAGTAGCCGCTATAGACGGTTGTCGTACCATCTACGCGCGCAGTGACAAAGAATTTCTGCGCAGAGCCCGTTTTCCAGTCGTACACCAAGTGTGAATGACCACCGGTGCCTTCGTTACCGAACACGTCGGCGACCACACCATCACCTTTTGCTTCAAGTTTTGTATAGTTGTCGGCGGCGACTGTGCTGCGATCTTTTGCCGTCGTTCCATCCGCCGCGTCCCACACCGAAAAAATGATGCGACGTTCCGTTGCCGAATTCACCTGCATGCCGAAATAGCCGCGCGCAAAACCGGTCGCCATGTAGTACGTCGTCACCGGATCGTCGATGGCGGTGACTTCGGTGTAAAAGCCGGTGACCAGCGCGTTGCTGTCGGTGGGATATCGCAGATGCACACTCGCCGCGTTGCGCCGAGCGTCCAGATTAAAGTGCGCGCGATCTATTGCTGGTCCGTCCAACAACAGCGCAGCGACGGCGAGGTCTGGCGCAGGCTGTCCGTCGACGGTCGCCAACGCAATGCGCACATACCCTGTATCGCGAATGGCGAACGAACCGAAGTCGATTCGCGACTCGGCGCCGTTGCCAACCAATCGTGCGTCGTGATGCGCCGATCCCACCGTCAATCGCATGGTACGCGACGCACCTGTTGGCAACTGCATCGCGACGGCCGCCGCAAGATCCCCGCGCGTTGCGATGTGTCCCCACCACGTTATGCTCGATGCGGCGTTGGCAAAGGGTAGCACTGGCCGCGTTGCCGACACGCGCGCCGCGTCGGGATTGGGCAGCAAGTATCCCGTGAACGCGGGAACACGTAGTTCGGCGCGCGAGCGGGTGGGCGACGAAGGCAGCGCGATTGCGCCGACGCAGAGGAAAGAGACTATCGAGCGAATCAGCATACCGTCACGCTACGCGCGCGACCGTCGTTTGTCAGCCGGTTTTGACCATTTCGCTGACGACGACTTCATAGTGACGAGCCCGCGCGTCGTAGCGCTGCATCAGCGACTGTGCCGCGGTGGGCACGACGGCGAGTTCGAGATCGTCACCGGAAAACCCGCGAATCGCGTCGAGTGAGGTCCAGTGCGTGATGACGATGAATTCGACGCCGTGCCGGACGGTGCGCGAATGGACGGCCGCGCCGAGAAAGCCCGGGAGTGCGCGAAGGGCCGGAATGGTTTCCGATTCGAGGTGGTGTCGGTACGAAGCGGCATGCTGAAGGTGTGCGAGTCCGGACCAGTGGCGGGAGATCATAGTGGAGAGATAGTTGACTTTGGCAACTAATACGGTTGACTATGTATAGTGTGCGGCGGGATTGTTGGATAGTTCCCAGTTGCGAGGGTTCAGTGGCCAGCGGCCAGTTCTTACCTGCACGAGTTCTGAGTTGCGAGTCTCCCGTCTCCCGTCTCCCGTCTTTGCAGTTCATCTCCCGTCTCCCGTCTTTGCAGTTCATCTCCCGTCTCCAGTCTTTGCAGTTCATCTCCCGTCTCCAGTCTCCCTTCTCCCGTCTTAACATGCACTTCCTGCTCTTTTACGACGTGTCTCCCGACTACCTCGAACGTCGCGCGGAATTTCGACTCGCGCATTTGAACAAGGCGTGGGCGTCGCACGAGGCCGGCGGATTGGTACTGGGAGGCGCACTCGCCGATCCGGTCGATCAGGCGGTGCTACTGTTTAAAGGCGAGTCGTCGCGTGTCGCGGAGGCATTCGCCGAGTCCGATCCATACGTACTAAATGGACTCGTGAAGCGCTGGCATGTACGACAGTGGAACACGGTCGCCGGCAGCGATGCGGCAAATCCAATACGTCCGTGACCGGCACACCATGACGGCCAAACGCAGCGTGGCAGCCGATTCCCGCGATGACATCATCGCGGCGGTGCGACAGTTCAATCGCTTTTACACGACGCGCATTGGCGCGCTCGACAAAGGTCATCTGCACACTGAGTTCGGTCTCACCGAGATGCGCGTGCTGTACGAACTCGCCAATCGCGATGGTCTCACGGCGCGTGATCTCGCAAGCGATCTGTCGCTCGACCCCGCCTACCTGAGTCGACTGTTGCAACGCTTTCGCACCAAGCGGCTCGTCAGCGTTTCACGCTCCACGCGCGATGCGCGCGAACGCGTGCTCGCGCTCACCGCGAAAGGGCGCAGCACCTTCGCTCCACTCAACAAGCGCGCGAGCGACGCTATCGCCGAGATGCTTGACAGACTCGTACCAAACGAACAGCTCGCCGTTGTGCGCGCCATGCGTATCGTGCAACAATTGTTTGGGGCGCGCGACGCGCAACCAACACCAATAGTGCTGCGCCCACATCGCGCGGGGGACATTGGCTGGGTGATTGAACGTCACGGCGCGCTGTATGCCCAAGAGTTTGGATTTAACAGTGAGTTCGAAGCGCTTGTCGCCAAGGTGGCCGCCGAGTTTCTCGAAAGCTTTGAC